>CAZVWW010000108.1:5486-7668 GCA_964631265.1 uncultured Thermotogaceae bacterium | reverse complement strand
CTGGTTGAAAAGACTGTCTTTCTCCAGTTCCCGCAGTTTTTGGATCAGCACCTGTTTGGCGGTCTGTGCGGCGATTCTGTTGAATTTCTTAACGTTCAACTTTTTTCGGACTTCCTCTCCGACCTTCGCCGAATGCCGGATCTTCTTCGCCTCTTTAAGGGGGATTTCAAACCGGTCGTCCTCGACATCCTCTTCATTTTCAACCACCTGGAATATCTGGAAGATGGCAATCTCCCCGGTGAGCTTGTCGACTTTGATTTCAACGTGCTCCTCGTCCTGGAATGTCTTTTTATACGAGACTTTTAAGGCCCTTTCGAGCGCCTCGATGACCTCATCTTTGTTGATGCCCTTTTCGTCTTCCAACTGTTCCAGTGCTTCTATTAGATTAATATTCATACTAAACCTCCAAATACAGTCGCGCTTTTTTTATCTCATCGATAGAAAGGGTGAACTCTCTTTTCGAATCTCTCTCAAGGACTGTAATCTCATTTTTCTCTTCATTGTAATCGTTCATCTTCCCGATAAAGACCATCCGCTTCTCAACCGGGTTTTTCATAATCACCTTAACCGTCTCCCCCGTGAATCGCCTGTAATCTTCCGTTTTCCTCAAGGCTCTTTCAACACCGGGTGATGAGACCTCCAGGAAATAGGAGCCATCGATTAAGTCCTGTTCATCTATGGCCGGGCCGATAGCCTTTGAAACACGTTCGCAGTCTCCAATGCTGATGCTTCGACTACTGTGATCAACCACAATATTAAGCGTCTTTTTCCTCTTTGACTGCACATATTTAAACTCGTACAGTTCCAGTCCGAGACCCTCAACGGTCTCTTTAACCATTGCCTCGATCGTTGATATGTTATCCATGCCATCCCTCCCTTTGAAGGGGCTTTTTTTCAATATAGAAGGCGGGTAATAGATATCCCGCCTGTAATGCTCATTTAATAATAAAATCCGAGGGCCGGATGCCCTCGAATTTATTTTGCGCTCTAATGTATTTTACCAGAAATTTATCCATTAGTCAACTCATCATGTATCGTGCTTTTTCAGGGTGCTTTCAAACCCGGAACGTTCAAATGTAAACGATTCTGTTTATCGGTACTGCTCCATGAGCCGGTCAGTCTCGGGGATCATATCCCGCTGTTCCTGCCAGAAATCCTCGGTCATGGCATCGTTGAGTTCCTCGACGGTCTTGCCCTGCTGCTCCACCCAGGTGTAGTACTTGAGATTATGCCATCTTTTTCTGGTGGCGTAGGTACCCTCCTGAACCCAGTCGGTCTTCACGCCTCTGAATATCATCTCATGGCGCAGTTTGGCCTCACAGTCATCCATCTTTCCATATTGCTGATCGAGATCGGCCATGACACTCTTGTACCGGTCGATGTTATCCGTTGCGATCGTGAAGAGGGTGTCTTTCTCTGTCATGTCATAATATTTGGCTGCCTTGATGGAGCTGAGGATATTGCAGATGCCCGAGATACCGAATATCTCTGACATCTTCTCCACATCGTCGCGTTTCACACCGGCTTCGAGCAGATATTGCTTGCCAACCTCATCGGTGAGCAGTTGAAGGCCCTTCTTGGACTCAATATCATCAACGGCCACCATGGCATCCATATTCATAACGTTGTGTATCCAGGTCACATGCTTGTCGCCGATTCCCTGAATATCATGTCCGCCGTACCCGTTACTCATGATCGTCGGGCATTGGATGGGCTCGGAGCCAATGGCAAGTGAACGGGGCTGGACTTCTTTGATCCGGTCCGCGCACGCAATAGTACCGCCTGACCCCATGGATGAGACGAGTCCGGAAATCCTGCCTGTCCCGATACCCTTTTCTTGGAGTTCGGCGATGAGCTCGAGTAAGGTGTTCCCGGTCACGTAATAATGGAACCTGTAATTCCCGAACTCGGAGAACTGGTTCATAATCCTGACCCGTTCCGGGTCCTCCCGTTTGAGTTCCCAGGCCTTATCGTAGATCTCTTTGACATTCGATTCACAACCCGGGGTCGGAATCACTCTGGCGCCGTATTCTTTAATCAGGTCGAAGCGCTCGGTGCTCATCAGCTCGGGAAGGATGACAATGGAGTCAAACCCCATTCTGCAACCGACCCAGGCACCACCGATACCGTAATTACCGGTGGAGGGCCAGACTGCTTTCTGGCTCGTAGGGTCGAACTGACC
>CAZVWW010000108.1:0-5476 GCA_964631265.1 uncultured Thermotogaceae bacterium | reverse complement strand
TGGAGGGCCAGACCAGAGTATGAGTGAAGGGATCCACCTCTCCCCGGACGACCTTTTCCATGAGAATGGAATACGTAGCGCCGACCTTATGGCTCTCGGTTGGAAAATCCTTGCCGTAGAGCACAACGATGTTGGCATCGACCCCCGTAATCTCTTTGGGCATCACGAAGTATTTTATTCTGTTTTCCCTGTCTTTCCAGGTTATGTTAAAGAAGTTGATCGGATCCAGTGGATCCTCTTTCATCGCCTTAAACGCTCTTTCGCGAAGCGTTTTATCCATCTTTTCAGGATGGAGCATCTCCTCGAATGTTGGTCCTAATATCTTTTTCTCCATATTTTCAACCGTCCTCCCGTCTAATATCTCAATGATTATAACACAACTCAATCATGTTATAATCGGAATGATATTATTCAGGGAGGGAAGAATATGAGAGAGATGACGAAGGAATTTTTACTGGAGGCCTTTGCAGGTGAATCTCAGGCTCATATGAGATATGCCATATTTGCTGAAGAGGCTGACAAAAAGGGAATGCCGAAGATGGCCAACCTGTTCAGGGCCATTGCAAAAGCGGAGATGGTACATGCCAAGAACCATTACAAGGCCTTGAAACTCGTCGGAGATATGCCGTCCAACATACAGCAGTGTATTGACGGTGAAAACCACGAAGTTGAGGAGATGTACCCGGTCTATAACGAGGTGGCCAAATTCCAGGAGGAAAAAGAGGCGCAGCGAACGACGCATTATGCCCTTGAAGCTGAGAAAATCCACGAGGACATGTATAAGAAGGCCAAGAAATTGGCCGAAAAAGGTGAGGATTACAACGCCGACACGATCTATATTTGTCCGGTCTGTGGTCATACAGCAATCGGAGAGGCTCCTGAGAAATGTCCTGTATGCGGTGTTCCAAGAGAGCGATTCGAGGAATTTTCTGCATAAACACAGTCTGAAAGAACCAAGCCCTTCAACGCTTATAAAAGTGGCTGGAGGGCTTTTTTAAGTAAACGGGAAGTGAGAAGATGTTTGAATTATTCATAACAGACCTTGACGGGACCCTTCTGGATGATGAGAAGAGAATATCAGAAGAGAACCTTGAAGCGGTCCGCAACCTGAAAAAAAAGGGGGTTCCGGTGAGCGTCTTCACCGGAAGGAACTTTTATTCGGCGTTTAAATACATCAACGAACTGCAGATCGAAGGGCTCGTCGCTTTGCAGAACGGGGCACTGATCATTGAAGTGCCCTCCCGGCGTGTTATAAACGAGATCAGCCTTGAAGCCCGGATAGCCGATGCCCTCTACAAAAAGACAGCGGAGTACGATTTCAAGGTGCTCGGTTATACAAGATATGAGGATACACCCGATATGTATGCTGAGAATGAATTCTGGGTGGGCCTTCCCTTTGAAAAATACATGGAGAGAAATAAAGACAGGTTGAAGATGGTGGACTCTCTTCAGACTTTTATTGACGAGAGAGATGAGATCGGTCAGCTCGCTGTGATCGGGGAAGAGAAAGAGCTTGAAGCCTTCAGAGTAGAGATGGCAGCACGTTTCGGGAAAAAAATCAGCACGGTGCTCTCACCGGTTCAAAACGGGACGGGTTTTCTGGAGTTCTTCGGACCGAGTGTCTCAAAGGGATATGCCCTGGAGCCCATACTTAAGGAGAACAACACAACGGCCGCCAAGACCGTTTTTATCGGCGATAATTACAACGATCTCCCCCTCATGAAAAAAGTCGGCATGCCGGTGGCCACAGCCAATGCCCCGCGATATATCAAAGATCACTGCAAGATGGTGGTCACAGCCAACAACAACCATGCAGTCAAAGAGGCGGTGGAGACGCTTTTCTTTTAAGACAATTCTGGAGCGGGACGGATGGCCGCCGGGGCAATCCCCCGGAGGAAAGTCCGGACTCTCAGGGCAGAACGCCGGTTGACAACCGGAGGGAGCGATCCCTGGTAAGGGCCATAGAAACGCAGACCGCCGTTTTCGGCAAGGTTGGAAAGGTGAGATAAGTGCTCACCGGTGGCAGGGCGACCTGTCAGCCTGGTAACCCCCGTTTTGAGCAAGGTCAAGCAGGAAGGTTGAGCGGCCCGCTCTATCCCTTCCGGGTAGACCGCATAGATAAATGGCCATCGACTACAGAATCCGGCTTACAGTCCCGCTCCTTTTTTTATCCTAATACAGGGAAACGATGAGAAAATATGATTGTTTACAAACTGAGGAAGATGAGAACCGAACTCCTAATAGAGTATGCGCAGTCGGGTGTTGTGGAAGCGCTTGATCTGATTGTCGAGAGATACAAGGACATGGTCTTCAAGATTTCGCAGGACTATTTTGGTATATGGGCGGAAAAAAGTGATATAATCCAGAATGGTTTCGTAGGCTTGATGAAGGCTGTCTATTACTACAACATCGATAAAGAATCCAACTTCAACACATTTGCCTGGATGAATATCAGCTCGGAGATGAAGACGTTTTTAACCTATCTCAACCGGAAGAAGAACAAGGTCCTCTCCGAATCAGTTTCCATCGAGGAGATGGCGCCGGAAAGTGAGTCCGGTCAGAGTGATGAGGATGCCAGTTATTATCTCATGGAGAAGAACGAGGATCTCTTTAAAAATCCCTTTGAAGAGGGATATATGGTGGAAAAGACCCTTATTGAACTAAGAGGACTGGTCTCGGAGAGGGAGTACGAGGTCTTCGAACTGTTCCTGAAAAAATACAGTTATTCAGAGATTGCGGAACAGCTCGACTTGAAGAGAAAAAAGGTTGACAACACCATTCAGAAATGCAAGAGAAAATTCAAAGAGGCCTATCAGAAACAGCGGAATGAAATGGAACTCTACGACAAATGGTTTAAGGGGGAAATGGAATGATATACATACCCGGCTCCGGGTCGAGTCAGAAAAAGGAGCCAGTAAAAAGCAGCCATCGGAAAGACGAGAAGAGACAGGAGAATAGTAAAGAGAAAGGGAAAAGCGGGACCACCCCCCGGGAGAGTAATGCCAAAGCGCCTAAAAAGACTAAAAAGTCAAAGAGAGAACCGATTCAAAAAAAGGCCCCGCCAGGTCATACACACTCGAAGGGCTCGAGAGGGTTCTCATTTATACTCATACTACTTGTTCTGATCGCGGTCTTTTTCTCCGTCGCCGCCTTTTTAAAGATGCAGGAGACGGAGAAACAGCTCTCCAGCCGCCTCGATGAGATATCGGGTAAATACAACACCTGGTATCAGGAGATCAAGAACAAGACCGAAGAAAATTATCGACTGCTTCAGCCGAACAGCTGGTTGAACAAGGCGGTGATCGCTTCAAATATGATAGAGGAATACATCATCGGGGTTGATGAGATCATAGCGATCGCCCAGGAGCGGAATTTCTCGAAAGTGGCCTTTTTCAAGGTCTTCATCAGCGGGAACTCACCGGTCTGGTTTAACGTGAAAAGCGGTGAGAAGAACTACTTTGCCGAAAACATCTCCCCCGGCCTCGGTTCGCAGGAGTTTTATTATTACAAGAAGCCTGAGATCGAGATTGAGGGAAAGACGGTTGTCATTCCAAAGAATTTCAGGATAACCAGCGGGAATTATGAGAACACCTATCTGCTTTTCTTCAATTTCGGCACAACAAAACTGGTTAAGCTGGATTCGCAACAGATAACCAATGTCATCGGGAAATTCGATATCTGGCTGCCTTAGACAAAATTGAAAGGAGAGGATGGTAAGACATGAACACAAAAGAAAAGAGGATCCTCCGGGACACGATGTCGGTCTCAGCCATAGAGAAGAAATGGAACGTTCCGACCAACAGGGCCCTAAAGCTTTTCTGCCGCGCATTTGGCGTCAAGAAGCCCAACACCGACAAACCCGATGCCTGGAGCCGGCAGATGCTGAGGAAAAGAAAGAGACGTAGCGAGAGCTGTGATTCGGGGTCATGTCCCGGTTGCAGTTCAAACTGTAAAGGCGCATAGCGTTTAACGTTGAAACGTCTTTTATCCTCCCTGGCATTTCTTCTATACAGTCCGGTTGTCTTTGGTCAGGCCGAACAGACTCGGGAGAACCCCACTGATTTAATCTTTTTGATTCTGTTCATCGGACTGGGTCTGCTGTTGATTGCTTTATTGCTTAAGATCTCAAAACAAAGAAAACTGACCCGTTTCCTGGAAAAAAGGCTGAAAAAGACAGAAGAGGAAAACAGTGATTTAAAGGCAGGAAGAGAAAAGGCCGCTCAAAGGGGTGCTGAACTTGAGGCGGACAAAAAACAGATGCGCAACAAACTCGAATCGGTTCAACGCTTTTTTGAGAATGCCCCCAGGGGCGTTGACATGAACACCCTGCTCGATAATCATCTCAAACCACTCTTTCAGAATATTGAGGTACTGTTCTTTGAGCGAAACACGGGAGAGAAGGATCTTCAGTTGCAGAAACTCAAGATCACTCTGAACAAAAGAAAACTCCGTTCACTGGAGAATCCGACCATTATTGGACAAGACCCTGCTGATCAAGCCTTTCAAGAGGACATACCCTTCAATATTGCCATTCTGCCCATTAAGGCCTCTGAGAACAATACGGGATTTTTGATAGCGGCCTTTGAAAAAGGCCATATGCCGGGGAAGGGTGAAATGGCTCTGTTAAAGGGGGTAGCTGAGTACATCGCTGCTCTGAATGCCCGAAGCCTGTATCAGCATTATCAGGAGAGGTTTCAGAAAAACCTCATCCTTTATCTTGTGAGGATACTGGAGTTATATGATGAAAGCACCAAAGGCCATTCTGAGCGAGTCGCGAAACTCTCCGTGGCTGTGGCCGAAAAGCTGAAGTTTGAGAGGAACGTTATTGTCAAGACCTATTGGGCCTCACTTGTTCATGATATCGGCAAGTTATTGCTGCCAATGACCATTTTGTACAAAAAAGGGCGGATGACGGCCACAGAGTTTGAGATCTTCAAAGAACATCCTGATATCGGCAGGAAGATATTGAAAACAAGCGATGAGATGAGTGAGATTGCCGAGATAGTGGGCCATCATCACGAACGATACGACGGCAGGGGATATCCCGGTGGCCTTAGGGGAAAGACGATCCCGGTCATCTCGCGGATTATCGCAATAGCCGACGCCTACGATAATCTCATCCACAAAGGTTATGATAAAGAAGAGTCATTGGAAAGACTTCAGAGCAGTTCGGGAGCCGCTTTCGATCCGGAACTCCTGGTCCTCTTTTTTGAAGTGATTGAAGAGAGGGTTGACAACTGAGCGTTTTTCGTTTACAATACCAGTGACTCATCAAAGAAAGAAGCAGGCGGCTGTAGTTCAATGGTAGAATATCAGCTTCCCAAGCTGAGGGTTGCGGGTTCGAGTCCCGTCGGCCGCTCCATAAAAAAACCCCTTTTAAGGGGTTTTTTTATATGAAATCAGAGGGACAGGTCCCTTGATCCTGACTTTGTCACCAAAAATGACAAACGTGTAACAACGGCACATGAAACTCCCA
>CAZVWW010000107.1:0-7712 GCA_964631265.1 uncultured Thermotogaceae bacterium | reverse complement strand
TCCATGGCACAGGATTTGAACGATCTGACCAACACCATTTCCGGGAAGGCGGAAACCGGCAAGGAAACGATACTGAGTGTGAACAACTCCATCTCCGACCTGTCGACTTCCATGGACACCATCTCCGAAGAGGCCAAGAACATGGTCAAGAAGGCCTCGACGATAAGTGAGGTGCTCGAAACAATCGGATCGATCGCGGAACAGACGAATCTGCTTGCCCTGAATGCGGCGATAGAGGCGGCCAGGGCCGGGGAAGCCGGAAAGGGTTTTGCCGTTGTGGCCGATGAGATCAGAAAACTCGCCGAGGAAAGTCGGGCTGCCACAGACAACATCTCCAAAAATCTCAACGAGGTGATGGAGGGGATCGAGAAGACAGCTGACGACGTGGTGACGATCAACGGCAAGATCTCGGAAGTGACGCAGGCGAACGATGAGACGGCCGGAAATGTCTCTGAGATACTCAACGAGATACAGAGCATCAACGACATGACATCAGACCTGGCGGCAAATGCCCAGGAACAGGGTGCTGCAACAGAGGAGATTGAGAGCTCGTCTGAGGAGCTGAAAGGAAAATCAGAGGACCTGAAAAAGATACTCAGCGAGATAGACCACAACGGCGAGGATACCCGGAGGGGGATCAAGACGATCTCAGATAAAATGGAAGGTCTGACAAAATCATCCATCGAGGCCTCGGATGAATTATCACAGTTCTCCGTGTACGAAAAAGAGGACTACGAGACTCAACTCGAGAAGGCATTGGACTCTCATGAAAAATGGTTCGAGAGACTTAAGGCAAAGATTGACGGAGACACTGAAGCAAGAGTTGAAACGGACCCGTCCCGCTGCAATTTTGGTATATTTTACAACTCCATCGCTGGATACAAGGGACATGAGGAAGATGAATGGAAGAGGATCGGGGAAAATCACAGGGCCCTTCATAATGCTTCCGGAAAGCTGTTTGAGGTGATGGAGCACAATCCCGACCATGTCAATGAAGAATTCAAAAAGGTCAAGGCCATCTACAACAAGACCCATAAGAGTATAGCGGACTTTCTTGCGATCATCAAAAACGAAAAAGGTTAATAAACGTGGTGTCCGGGCTTTTTTAGTTGCCCGGACACATTTTCTTCTTGTTTTTCCATCAAAAGAACTTAAGCTGAAATAAGCTTTCTTGCCAAACGGAGAAAGATCTTTGTCTGCTTGTAATAAAAAAAGATTATTTGCGTCGAATAATATGACTTAAATATATTTATGTATGTTTTAGATTAGTACATATACTTATTCTATGTTATAATTTTAATATTATCATTTATATCAAAAAAACAGATCTGATGAGAAAGAACTGAACAATATGGAGGTGTGTATAATGGCAAGAAAGAAAACAAAAAAACTGACACCGGCACTGGAGGATTATCTGAAAGTTATTTATGAAATAACCCAGGATGAACCCGTTGCAAGGGTTAAAGATATTGCAAAAGATCTTGATGTCAGCCTGCCGAGCGTTACGAATGCAATGAAGCGGTTGAGAGATCTCGGTTTTGTCAACTACGAGAAGTACGGGTTAATCGTGCTCAGTGAAAAGGGGATGAAGCGGGCGACCTCGCTTGAGCGGGTTCATGAAGTGTTGGAGAAATTCTTTGTTGAGCTGGTTGGAGTGCCCCTGGATGTCTCCGAGCATCTGTCATGCAGGATGGAGCATTTTTTCGATGACCGATCCGAGGAGAGAACACAGCGGTTGATTAATCTCCTGATTGAAGTCAAGGAAGAAGGCGAATCGGCATGTCCTCAGCTTGTTGACTTTTTGAGAAACAAGGAGGAATCAGAGTGAATACGGCACTCGTAACAGGCGGGGCCGGATTTATCGGGTCCCATGTGGTGGATGCCCTTCTGATGAGGGGGATGAATGTTGTGGTGATGGATGATCTCTCCACCGGCAGCAAGGAAAATATCCTGAACAAAGATGTTGTCTTTGTGGAAGGCGACATAAGAGACGGGCAGAAGGTCGAGCATGTATTCAGGGTCAACCGTCCGGCGGTTGTCTTTCATCTGGCGGCACAGATCAGTGTTTCCCAATCTGTGAAGGATCCCTCTTATGATGCCGACGTCAACATCCTCGGAACGTTGAATCTGCTCCGTTCCGCCGTGGCCAATGATACCGGGAAATTTATCTTTTCGTCATCCGGCGGTGTGATGTACGGTGAAGATCCGGGAGAATATCCCACCTCTGAGAAAGAGCCTGAAGTTCCGTTCTCTCCATACGGAGTGGCCAAGCTGAGTGCGGAACGGTATCTGTATTCATTTAACAAAGAGCATGGCTTAAAATACACGGCGCTGAGATATGCCAACGTCTACGGTCCGAGGCAGAATCCATACGGAGAAGCCGGAGTTGTCGCCATTTTCAGTGAGAAAATGTTGAAAAAAGAGGGAATCACCATCAACGGCGACGGCAAATATATCCGTGATTATGTTTATGTTGAAGACGTGGCCAATGCAAATATGCTGGCCATGGATAACGGAGAAAACGGGATTTACAACATCGGTACAGGCATCGGTACGGATGTTAATGAGCTTTTTGAGAAACTTAAAAAGATCAACGTTTATCAGCAGGATGCCAATTACGGTCCTCCGAGACCGGGTGATCTGAGAAAAAGCATTCTTAACTCTGATAAAGCAAAGAAGGGGTTGAATTGGCGGCCGCAGTATACGCTTGAAGAGGGCCTGATTCAGACGCATGATTATTTTGTTTCAAAACTGGGTTTTTAGGAAAAAAGTCAATCCGTTAAGGTGATTATTTGAACACGTCGGATTTGTGGAGTGCCAATAAAAAAGGGGATGAGCCACTCCCCGTTAAGTTAAGGCCGAAGCGGCTCGATGGCGTGATAGGTCAGGACGGTATCATTAAAAAAGGAGCGGTCTTACGGGAGGCAATCGAGAAAGACCGTCTTTTCTCATGCATATTTTATGGCCCGCCCGGTTGTGGAAAAACAACCGTCGGGATGATTATCGGGGCGAAGACGTCGAATGAGTTCATCCATTTTTCCGCCTCAAAATTTCCCATGTCAAAACTCAAGCCACTGCTTGAGAAGGCCACCAAGCTGTACGATCGATATGGAACGAAGACCGTCCTCTTCGTCGACGAAATTCACCGGTTCAACAAGCTCCAGCAGGATGTGCTGCTGCCCTATGTTGAAAACGGGGAGGTGGTGCTTATCGGTGCCACAACGGAAAACCCGAGTTTTGAGCTGAACCCGGCTCTTCTCTCGCGTTGTAAGGTCTTTGTTTTTCATCAGTTGAGTAAAGCAGCTTTAAAGAAATTACTGGAAAAGAGTCTGAATATCATCAACACAGGGCGAGAAGAGAAGAGAACGCTGCGAATCCAGCAAGAGACAGCCGATCTCTTACTCGACTGGTCCGCCGGTGATGCAAGAAACCTGTTGAACTTCCTTCAGATCCTGACAGAACACACCGACAGGAGTGAGATCTATGATATCGATACCGGTGTTGTGAACGATGTCCTGAACGAATCGCTGAGTAAATACAGCAAGACCGGTGAGGAACATTACAACCTTATTTCTGCCTTTATTAAGAGTATGCGGGGAAGCGATCCCGATGCGGCGGTTTATTATCTGGCCAGGATGCTGGAATCCGGGGAGGATCCCATCTATGTGGCCAGGCGCATCATCCGGTTTGCCAGTGAGGATATTGGACTGGCCGATCCCAACGCCATGGGCGTTGCCGTTGCCGCTTTTCAGGCGGCGAATTTCATCGGTATGCCCGAATGCAACACCTCTCTGACCCAGGCGGCTGTTTATATGGCCGTCTCACCCAAAAGCAACCGTTTGTATCTGGCTTATAAGGGGGCAAGAGATGAGGTGAAGCGGCATCCCGATACACCGGTTCCCCTGAAACTCAGAAACCCGGTGACGAACCTCATGTCGGAGATGGATTATGGCAGGGGCTATCGATATGCGCACGATGAGCCGAACGCCTTTGTGCTTGAGAGTTATCTGCCCGAGAGGCTGTCGGATGTCGTCTTTTACAGACCCTCCGGCCACGGGCGGGAGAAGAGAGTCAGGGAAAGACTGGAACAGTTATGGAAAAGGACTTATGAAGAAAGAAAAGACCAATGAGCATCCGCTAAAAGAAAAGGCCGCCGGGTTTCCCAACAAGCCGGGCGTTTATATATTTGAAAAGAACAAGGACCCCATCTATATCGGCAAGGCCGTGGAGATTAAGAAGCGGGTTCTTTCGTATTTCAGAAAGTCCAACACAACAGATATGCACGAGAACAACAAGGTGCGGGGTATCCTGTCAGATGCGGACGATCTGAGATACATCATCGTTGAATCGGAAAAGGCGGCCCTGCTGCTCGAGGCGAACCTCATCTTTGAATACAAACCCAAGTACAACACTTTCTTGAAGGACAACAGATTTTATCCCTATATTCACATAACGGACGAGGATTTCCCCAGAATCACGCTGGTCAGAAACCGGGTGGGCAGCGGTCGGTTTTACGGCCCGTTTACAAGTGCCAAGATGGTCCGGCAGGTCATGGAGATCATCTATCGGACATATGGCATCCGTCCTTGTGATTACGATCTCAAGCGGATTCACAAACCCTGCCTGGAGTATCAGTTGGGGCGTTGCAGCGCCCCCTGCACGGAGATATCCAAGGAAGAGTACAACAGCAGACTGGAAAAGGTGGAGAACTTTCTCAGGGGTGACATCGACTCGTTGAAGGAGCTGTTAAGAGAGAGAATGCGCTATTACTCGGGGAATCTCATGTTTGAAAAGGCTGCCATGATCAGGGATCTGCTCAAGGAAGTCGATGACATCTTTCTGCCCCAGTACATCGTGCTGCCCGACAAATCCAGCCGTGATTTCTTTGCGCTCGATATCCTGGAGGGTAAGGCAACGTTGATCCGTTTGAAGAGCGGTGCCATCTTCGCTGCGATGACATTGGATATTGACGAGGCCATCAGTCTTGAGGAGTTCTTCTCACAATTTTACTACGGCCGGAAGAATGACATCCCGGACCGTATCATAACGCCCTTTTTAAACCGGGACTCGGCCAAATACAAAGCGTTGATCGGTTCGGATTATTTTGGTCCTCCGGAGTCCGATGCTGAAAAGGCGTTGATGCAGATGACCCGGAAAAATCTTGAAAAAGAACTCCGGAGCAGGCGGCTCACCCTTGAATCCCTGAAGAGATTAAAGACGAATCTCGGTTTAAAGCAGGTACCGAGGACGATTGAAGGGATCGATATTGCGCACACGCAGGGGCTGTACACCGTTGCCTCACTGGTCACCTTTGTCAACGGCAAACCGGATAAAACCAAATACAGACGATACCGGATCACCACACTCGATGAGCCCGATGACTTTGAAGCCATGCGGATTGTGATGAGGAGACGGTACAAGAAGCACCCTTTCCCGGACTTGCTGCTCATTGACGGGGGAGCCGGACAGGTCGGTGCTGTGAAAGCGGTACTGGAAAAAGAACTCGGTCTTGAGAAATATGATATTATTGGGCTGGCAAAAGCCGAGGAAACGATCATCTTTCCCGATGAGCGGGGCGAGTTAAAGCTCAAGCACAACAGTCCTTCTCTGCGTGTCCTTGTGGCGGTTCGTGATGAGGCGCACCGTTTTGCCAACACCTTCCATTCCCAGCTCCGGGATAAGCGAATGGGGCGATCGATGCTCGAGGATATCCCCGGTGTCGGTCAGAAGCGAAAGATGAAACTGTTGAAACGGTTCGGCAGTGTCAGGAAGATAAAGGATGCCGGAATCGATGAGATACAGGATGTTGTGCGAAACAAAAAGACATCTGTTCTGATCAAGGAATATCTGCAACAGAACTACAAAAATTGAGACGGAGGATGCAGAGATGACTTACAATTTCGATGAAATCGTTGAAAGAAGAGGGACCCACAGCTACAAATGGGATTATCTGGAAGAACTCTTCGGAGATGAGAAACTCCTTTCCATGTGGGTGGCGGATATGGACTTCAAGTCCCCTGAACCGGTGATCGAGGCCATCATCGAGAGGGCCCGGCACGGTGTGTTTGGTTATACCGGCAGAGAAGACGGATTTTATCAGTCCGTGATGGACTGGCTTTGTGAGCAGCATGGCTGGGAGACCGAGAAAGAGTGGTTTGTCACCACACCGGGAGTCCTCACGGCTGTATTTGCAGCGGTCGATGCGCTGACGGAGCCGGGGGATAACATTGTTCTCCAGCCTCCCGTTTACTATCCATTCTTCAGTGTGATTGAGGAGAACGGCAGACATGTGAAACGAAACCCCTTGAAGATTGAAGACGGGAAATATGTCATGGATTTTGACAATCTGAAAGAGCTTGTCGATGACCGGACAAGAATGCTCATCCTTTGCAGCCCGCATAATCCGGTCAGCCGGGTCTGGGAAAAAGAAACCCTGCACCAGCTCGGTCGATTCTGCCTGGAAAATGACATCTTCGTCCTCTCGGATGAGATTCACTCCGATCTGGTCTTTGCCGGGAACCAACACACCCCGTTTTTAGAGGCTGCCCCGGAGTTTTCAAACAACTCACTGGTCACCGTCTCGCCGAGTAAGACGTTTAATCTGGCGGGACTTTCCATCTCCTCCATGGTTATCCCCGATGAATCTATCCGAAAACGCGTTGTCGCAGCTGTCAACAGCAGCCATCACAGCCGGCAGAACCTGTTTGGGATTGAGGCATTTGAAGTGGCTTATAAACAGGGACGTGAATGGTATGAGCAGATGATGGCCTATGTTTGGGAAAACTACCGCTTCATGGTTGATTTTATTCAAGAGAGACTCCCCCGTTTGAAGGTCTTCCCTCTCGAGGGCACCTATCTGGTCTGGGTGGATTTCCGCGGTTTGGGAAAATCAACGGAAGAGATCGGCCGGATTTGTCTCAAGGAAGCCGGTCTCGCACTCGACGAGGGACACATCTTCGGCCCGGAGGGCGAGGGCTTTCAGCGGTTTAACATCGCCTGTTCGAGAAAACTTCTAAAGGAAGCCATGGAAAGGCTGGAGAAGGCGATTAAGGATCAGACCCCGGCCCCTAAAACCTAAACCCCGGACCCTTGAAGCCCCTTCTAACGGGTAATAATATTAGCGTATCAAACGTCTGTTAAGTGAAATAAAATAAGGGAGGAGATTATATGATCGATAAGAGAATGGAAAAGGAGATCAACAAGCAGATTAATGAAGAGCTGTTCTCAGCCTATCTTTACCAGGCGATGTCAGCCTATTTTGATGACAGTAATCTACCGGGATTTTCAGCCTGGATGGATAATCAGGCCCGGGAGGAAATGGTTCACGCAAGAAAGTTCTACGATTACCTTCAGGATCGCGGCGGACGAGTTGTCCTCGAAGCAATCGAGAAGCCCAAGACGGATTGGGAATCCCCGTTAGAAGCGATGGAGGAATCCTTTGAACATGAAAAGCATATCACTGGCCGGATCAACGAGATGCTTGATGTGGCCGAAGAGTTAAAAGACAGACCAACCATGTCCATGCTCCAGTGGTTTGTGGATGAGCAGGTTGAAGAAGAGGCAAGTGTTGATGAATACGTTCAACTCCTCAAGATGATTGGTGATGAAAACCGCGGGCTCATCATGGTAGACCGGGAGATGTCACAAAGAGGCGCTCCCTCAGGGGATGAAGAAGCGGAATAATTCGGTTTTAAAATAAATTTGTGATTATG
>CAZVWW010000106.1:0-8133 GCA_964631265.1 uncultured Thermotogaceae bacterium | reverse complement strand
CCCAACCCTCGGAGCCGAAATCCGATGCTCTATCCAGTTGAGCCACAGGCGCATCTGTAACACTGGCGTATCTAGTGGGATTTGAACAAATCTTCGTAAAAATACTCGTCACCAGTTCCCCTGATACTAACTGGGGTGGCTAGTGGGATTTGAACCCACGGCAACCTGATCCACAGTCAGGTGCTCTACCAGCTGAGCTATAGCCACCATTCAAAAAAAGAATGGTGTGCCCAGAGGGAATCGAACCCCCAGCCTTTGGATTAGAAATCCAATGCTCTATCCGATTGAGCTATGGGCACCCGCAGTTAAAATGGAGCGGCCGACGAGACTCGAACTCGCAACAACCACCTTGGAAGGGTGGTGCTCTACCAATTGAGCTACGGCCGCATAAAAAAATATGGTGCGCAATCCTATGGTCGGGGTGACTGGGCTTGAACCAGCGACCTCATGCTCCCAAGGCATGCACGCTCCCAACTGCGCTACACCCCGAACTGCCAAGGGATTATATCACAGACCCCCACCATAGTCAACCCCTTTTACTAAGATTCGTTAAAAAAATCCTTAAGGTTATAAGAATGGAGACGTAGAAAATGATGGTTCTTACTAAACATAATAGAAAGAGAAATTTTAAACAACTCGATAACTACTAAACAATCGATGGGAGCCCGGAACAAGGGGAGCGTCTTGACGGCTTCGGAATTTCGAAAAGACACCGATTCGCTCATACGTGAAATGCTAAACCCGGTAAACTCGCTTCGCTCAGACAGAACCGGGTTCTATACGCATTTCACTAATCGCTCACGGGTCTTTTCTGAAATCCCTGCAGAGTGTCAAGCCGCTCCCCTTGTTCCTAACTCTTGTGATTATTCCATTGAATGTGGTAAGAATCAAAATGATGATATAATTGAACAGATTATAACCCTCACTGAAAGAAGGCAGGACAGATGCCCCTAAGACTTGTTGAAGCAAGTTATCTTGGTTCCAAACGGGCCATCCTCAAGGAAATAACTCAGGAACTCAAACTGGAATCCATTCATGAGTTCAGAGGTGAAGACAACAACATCATCCGCGCGCTTGTGGATTCGGCGGATTCTCAGGAGCTGATCGATTTCCTCGAAAGCAGGCTTAAGACGGAGGAGAACTTCAGGATAATCATCCTACCGGTCGAGGGAACCCTCCCCAAAGTCGAAACCAAAGACGAGATGAAAGAGGAAAACGAGAAGGCCGGAGAAGAGGCGGTCCCCATCTGGAAGCAGCCTTTCAGAAAAGGAACCCAGATTAGCCGTGAAGAGCTGTACGCAGACATATCCGAGACCGTTTCCCTGTCATGGGTTCAGATCGTTCTGGTCATTCTTTCGGCTGTTGTTGCGGCCATCGGTCTGATGAGAGATAATGCGATTGTCCTGGTCGGCTCGATGGTTCTGGCCCCCATGCTCGGGCCCAACGTTGCCACCTCGTTTTCCGTCTGTCTCGGGGATTTCCCGCTTTTGGGCAAATCTGTCAAGGCCAATTTTCTGAGAATCGGGGCGGCCTTTCTGTTTTCGTTTGTGATCGGTTTTTTCCTGAGCCTTGACGGTCTCAGCGAGCAGATGCTTTTGCGGACTCAAATTCACTATACGGACATCATCCTGGCGCTATCCTCCGGGGTTGCAGCTGCTTTGTCGTATACAACGGCCATATCCTCGGGCTTTATCGGGGTTATGGTTGCCGTGGCGCTCATCCCGCCGCTTGCAACATCGGGGATTCTCTTTGCCTCAGGCTACTTTGCACAGGGATTGGGCGCCCTCCTGCTCTTTCTCATCAACATGGTCTGTGTCAATCTGGCATCGATGCTGACCTTTGTCCTTCAAGGCGTGAGCCCGAGACGCTGGTGGGAGGAGAAAAAGTCAAAACAGGCCCTGAAGCGGGCCATGATGCTGTGGATGACGATGCTGGCCCTGCTGATTCTGATCATTGTGTTTTTCTTTTAGATAGGAGAGATTGTGAAGTTGAGAGGAAAATATCTTTTTTCAAAGTTGAATGAAGAAAACAAAAAGGACTTTCACGACTACTGCTGGCTCTATGCCAGCGATATTGACCAGTCTTTTTATCCGTTGACCGAGGATTTTGAGATAAAGCAAACACGACCGGGCTTTCTGCTATACGAGAATGACGAAGTGATGGGAGCGGTCTGTCTGATCCTGGATGATTCCTTTACCCACCAGGGCAAGGGTCGTTTGATGATATTCCATTCAAGGATCAAGGAAGTGGATGTCTACAGCGATCTGTTGAAAAAGGTACTCCCCTTAGCCGAAGAAAAGGAAATCGATCTCTTTTTTGCCTTTCTCCCCGAGAAAAAGCCCATCGAACGCTATCTCTACAAGGGAAGCGGATTCAAAAAAAGCAGAACCGCCATACACCTGAAAAGGGAACTGAAGCGTTCTCCAAGCATCACACTCCCTGAAGGTTTCAGCTTCAGACACTTCAAACCGTCTAACGATATGGACACCTGGTGCTCGATTATCAACACAGCCTACCGCGAGGTCCCGGGCCACATCCCCTACACCCCCGGGATGGTGGAGGAGGATATCGAAACGGATTCAACCTTCCCGGGATCGGCCCGGTTTTTAACCTGCAAGGGCAAGCCGGTGGGGCTCTTATACTGCTCACTGGAGGCAAGCGACGAACTGTGGATCAGCCAGCTCGCCGTCCTCCCGGACTTTCGAAAAAGGGGACTGGGCAAGATTCTCCTGAGGAAGTGTCTGCAATACGCATGGGAGTTCAACGCCGATTGCGCCTTCACACTGAACGCTGAGAATATCGCCGGGTTCAAGCTCTTTAAAAGCGAAGGCTTTAAGATCATCAGCCGCTATATCGCTTATGTCTTTTCGTTGTAACCCACTCGCCTTTTTCCTATCGTTTCTGTCCCTTCCTTGAAAAGACCTTTGACAGGAGTGTGGGAAGGAAAGTCAGCGAGACAAAAGAGCTGACCAGCATGGTGACCCACATCAGCAGGGACATGTACGTGTGAAATTGAAGCGGCGACAGCAACAGGGCGGAAAGCCCGATGGCGAGCCCGAGCGCATTGGCAAGAACCGGCTTTGAGACGTAGTCGAAGGCCATCTTTGCCGCTTTTTGCGCGTCATGATTTTTTAAGAAGGTCTTGAAAAGGGAGGTGAAATGCACCGCGTAGTCGATCCCGACCCCGATGGTGATGCTGGCCATGGTACTGGTGATCACACTGAGCTCGATGGATGCAAAGCCCATGAATCCGAAGAGCGCGATGAGCGTTGTGGCGAGTGGGACCACTCCGATGAGCGCCATCCTGAAACTTCTTAAAGCAAACCACATAAGGACAAAGACCATGAAAACCGCCAGGAAGATTGAACTCAACTGATCGGGGATGATCCGCTCGTTCATCTCCTTCATGATATACGGTGTTCCGACAACAGAAAACTCGACCCCCTCTCCGCCGGACTCCGCTGCGATATCCTGTATCTTCTGCAGATCCCGGTTGGAAAGACTCCGGGGAAAAACAACAAGCCGGCCGGTTTTACTCTCCCTGAGCAGCGTACTTTTCACCTGCTCTGGCTGGTTTTGTTGAAAGATCGTGAACATCAGATTGGCTCGGGCCGGTTTATCGGGATAGGCCCTTTCTTCAGCCCCGAAAACGGAGTGGTTAAGGGCGGAAAAGATATTGAACAGCGAAACAGTCTTGGTCACGCTTTGGCTCTCCAGTAATTGTTCCTCCATCCTCAGGACTCTATCAGCGACAGCCGGTGAGATGGGGTCTTTCTCAGAAGAAAATTCTATAAAGACGGGGATGGCGCCACCGGTTATGTCTGTAATCTTTTCGATGCTGCGCCGGACCCGGGTGCTTTTTTTGTAGAGGTTGATCATGTTCAGGTCTGTCTGAATCAGGAATATCCCCGGCAGAAAGACTATGCTAATAATCAGGGTGATGATCACGGAGCGCCGGCCAATTGTTTTTCCAAAGAGGGGCGTGATGGGATCCAGACCGGGCCCGGTCTTTGTCATCCCGGGATTCTTGATGAACATGCAGACAACGGGCAGAAAGACCCAGGTTGCAATTCCGGCAAAAGTTATACCGATACCGGCGGAGATGGCGAGCTGTCTCATCGGCTCCGAATTGACGACCAGGAGAGAAAGAAAACCCGCAACAGTTGTCAGCGTCGTCATGATCATCGGCTTGCCCACCTTTGCAAGCGTACTGGAGAGCGCCTTTTCTTTGCGCTTGCCGGCTTTGATCTCATCCTGTACATGAGAGATGAAATGGAGGCCGTCCGCACTTCCCATCACAACTGTGAAGATGGGGGCCAGAACGGATATCACCGACAGCTCGTAGGACAACCACCCGAGAAGTCCCATGGTCCACAAGGCTCCGAGACCGGCGGGCAGGACGGACATGAGGGTGCCCTTCAGATTTCCGATTCGCTATCTGAAAACGAGTAGAATCAGGCCGAATTCCAGAGGCAGGAGAAACATGATGATGTTGAGAACGTAATCGAATATCGAGGTCTGGAGATAAATATCCCCGGTCTTATAGAATTCAAGCCCGCTTTTCTGGAACACAGAGAGGACATCTTCAGCTGCCTTTGCACTCTCGCCCTGAACGGGTGTGATGGTGAAATACCCATAGTAGGAACCGTCTTTTCTGTACAGGGCCTTGATCGAGCCCATGTTTTCAATATAGTCAAAGATCCGGGAGGTGTTCTCCTCGTTAATCTCAGCGATCTCCTCGGAACCAAATCCACCGGGGATAGCAGGCGGGACGGGACCGTTGACAAACTTGACCGCCTCCATGTCGAGTTGCTTCTGGATATCAAAGAACTGCTTCAACACCTCTGTCTTATTCGTTTTGTCCGATGTGACGAGGAAGATCAACTGTTCAGCACTTCCGAATGTCGAGGTCATCTCTTTATAGTGTTCCATGGCTGTTGAATCATCGGGCATGAAAAGGTCGAAATCCGTGTTAATACTTAAACGAAAGAGACCGATAAAGGCCGTGATGTTCAGGGCAATCAGGAGCACCAGTAAGACCTTCCCCCGTTTTTTTACCACCTTCATAAATCTGTCATGCAGTTCCATCAGAATACCTCCTCAGCATGTTCTCGACCAATGCATCGATATACTCTTCTCTGACCGCTTCATCCATGAAATCTATTTCCAGGATCCCGGCAATATTCCTGTAGCTGAACACCGGAAACCAGATGGCGGAGATGACCTGTTCGATGATCATGGTGGCCCGTCTCGGGTTCTCAACACCGATCTCCTCAACAAGAAATGTCTTGAAACGCTTGTAAAAGCCTTCGATAAACCCTTTCAGCCTATCAGGGAGTTTTTTGTCCGAGGCAAATGTCTTGAGCAGGCTGGCCGGAATCTCGGGGTTCTCAACGATGATCCGTGCAAGCTGTTTGAGATAGACCTTCACCCGCTCGAGCTTTTCCATTTCATCATTCTCCATGACAGTGAGCGCCTCTCTGAGCTTTTCAGTGACATCCCCCATTGCCTGGAACAGCAACGCATCCTTCGAGCCGAAATGATAGTTGATGGAGGCGATGTTGACCCCCGCCTCTGAGGCAATGCGCCTTGTCGTGATATTCCCGATGCCCGCTTCTCTTATGAGTCGTTTGGTCTCAGTTAAAATCTTCTCACGTGTTTCCCTTTTCTGCATTGTCATATCCTTTCATCAAACATGATTTAATCATTGTTTTAAATGCTGATTATATCCTATCATGTTTTTTTGAGGCTGTCAAGTTTTGGGGGAGGAGATGTAGGAACATAAGGAAGAGTTTTAGTCAATAAAACTCAAATGTTGAATATAACATTAAAAGTAACAGGGCACAATAGTAAAGAATTGTTTGTTTTTTAATGTTTCGTTATGCTATAATGTTGTAAATAACACCACGAAAGAAATGCGAATCATCTATATACCCCAACAGCGAGGTGTCAACGATGGATTATCTGCCACGAGATGTGATTGAATCAGCTCCAACCGGCTTCGCCTATCTGCTTGCCAGGAAAGAAAAGGATGATAGGATCACCGATCTCGCTCTGCTAACAGTCAACCGTTCTTTTGAACGGTTGACCTCAGAGAAAGAGATTGAGGGAAAAAGCCTTTTCGCCGTCTTACCGGAGTTGAAAGAGGAGTGTCTTTCAAGGGCTCAGGGCCGGCGGGGTATGAGCGTGGATGCAGTGACCGGCAGGTTCGAGCTTTACTCAAAACGGATGGGCAAATGGCTCAGGATCCTGGCTGAAAAGATAGATGATGAGCATTTCGTCGCCTGGGTCTCGGATATATCGGTTGAAAAGACTATCGAGGGTGAAGATATTGTTAAAGCGGATGGCAACAGCGAGAACATGAGTAGCGAGAGGCTCTACAGATTACTCGCTGAAAACAGCACCGACATCGTGGCCTTGATCAGGGACGATATTGTGGAGTATGTCTCCCCGGCTGTGAAGAAGATCCTCGGGTACACCCCCGCTGAATTGAACAATATCACTTTCGATGAGCTGATCGCGATGGTCCATCCACAGGATCGCGAAAGGGTCAGAAGAGGGATTTTAAAGGCCTATCAGGATCAGCGGGAATTGATGAATTACCGGTTGAGGATGCGTAGGAAAAATGGTGAGTACGTCTGGCTCGAAAATCACTCCAGGCTCTTTTACGATGAAAAGGGCAGGCATACACACACTTTCCTGAACAGCCGGGATGTCTCAAAGAGAGTGAAGGCTGAGCAGGAATTGAAGGAACATGAGGAATTTCTCCGGAAGATCAACGAGAATGTGGATTACACCATCTACGTCCTTGATGTTTCGAAAAAGCCAGACGGAGGATATGGATACCGGTTTAAATATGTCAACCCTAACTTTGAGAAGCGCCTTGGGATATCCCTTAAAGAGATCGCCGGCAAAGAGATTGAAGTTGTCTCACATCTTTTCGATATCGAATGGATAAGAGAAAGATATTACGATTGTTGTGTGGAGGCCAAAAAGCCCCTATCTTACATTGAAGAGCGTGTTCGCAGCGGAAAGACGATATGGCTTCAGAGTAATCTGAGTCCCGTGATGGACGAAAACGGGGAAGTCTACAGACTGGTGGGGGCCTCCATCGAGATCACGGAGATCAAGCATACACAGGAGCAGCTCAGACAGGAGAAAGAAAGGGCCAAAAGACTGTCCGACAAATACAAAGAGGCCAACCGGGTGAAAAGGGACTTTTTAAACAATATGGGCCATGAGCTCAGAACACCTTTGAACGGCATCCTCGGCTTTTCCCAGATCCTCGGGGAGTCCGGACTGACTGAGAATCAGGGGGAGTTCCTGGACTATATTCAAATATCCGGCGAACGGATGCTCCGTGTTGTCAACGACATTCTGAAATACATCGAGATCAAAGACAAGACCTACACGATTAAGCGCTCCCGTACGAATCTTTCCGAGCTGCTGGACGCTGTTATGCAGGAGAGCAAGAGGCTGGCGGGGAAAAAGGGGCTTCATTTAGAACTCATCAGAGCCCGGGCCCTTCCGGACGATATCATCACCGCCTCTTCACAGTTGAAGAAGGTGCTTATGTGCCTGATGGACAACGGTATCAAATTTACCCGTGAGGGAACGGTAACACTTGAGGTGCGGCCCGTTAACATTGGTGCCGATTCGGCCAAGATCCGGTTCTCGGTCAGCGATACCGGCATCGGGATAGAAAAAGAGAAGCAGAAGGTCATCTTCGACTCTTTCACCCAGGCAGACAGCTCGTCGTCAAGGGGCTTTGACGGAAACGGCCTGGGTCTGGCGATTGCACAGGAGATTATAAAGAGAGAGAATTCGAGATTGTCCGTCACAAGCAAGCCGGGCAAAGGCAGTACGTTCAGCTTTGTCCTGCAGGTTGGTCTTCAAGAAAAAGCTGAAGACCCATTGACAGAAAAACCAGCTACTACTGAAATCAGAGAGACAGAAATCTAGGGGACAGGCCCCGGGGGGATCAGGGGGACAGGTCCCTTGATTACGTTTTCATAATCAAGGGACCTGTCCCCCTGATCCCCCTTGATCCCCCCCTGATTTTTCAAAAGGGTTTTAAGCCTTTTTTTCAAAGATGAAAAGCCGGTTGACAGTCCCTTTGAGTTCGATCCGCTT
>CAZVWW010000105.1:0-8237 GCA_964631265.1 uncultured Thermotogaceae bacterium | reverse complement strand
AGCGGAACCGTCTCCATCAATGTGGACGGGAGTTACCGATACGTTTCCTACGATGCCTCATCCGGCGGGGATACCCTTCAAAACGTCGTCGACAGTATTAACGCATCAGACAGCCGGGTGTTTGCTTCCGTCGAAGAGAGCGGCGGAAATGTCTCAATATCAATCGGCAGTAATGACCCGGATGTCAACATCGGGTTGTCGGATACCGGTGATTTTCTCGACGTGTTCAACATCGACACGACTGAAGCCGAGGGCCATCACAACAACGGCTATTCGGAATCGGGTTATTCAGACAGCGGTTTCCAGGAGTCCCAACAGGCCAGTGCCACCGTGACACTTGGCGGAATCGAGACGGAGATAACGAGTGATACGAACACTTTCAACAACGTCCTTGAAGGGGTCAGTTTCACGGCCAAACAGACCAACACAACACCGGTGACCGTAACCGTCTCACAGGATATTGAGGCCACGAAAGAGCACGTTGAAGATTTTGTCTCCGAGTACAACGACATCATGGATTATCTGTACGAACGTCTCTATAAAGAGGACGATCAGGTTGAAACACAATCAAGTGCCACCGATGAAGATGAGACGGAGGATGATACCGACACCGAAAGCGAGGATTTATCCGAGGTACTCGTCGGCGATCCGTTGCTCAGAAGCGTGTTTGAAGAACTGAAATCGATGGCCTATCAGGATATCGATGACGATGCGCAGGAGATTTATTATTCTGATGCCCTGGCCGGCAGTTCAAGCAGTACATTATCCGAGCTTGGTGTAAGTCTGCCGACCGGAGAGACGGGGACTCTGACCATACACGTGGACGGATTCGATGATCCCATAGAAATATCATACACTGAGAGCGATACGGTAGAAGACATACAGGAGAAGTTTGCCCCGTACAGTGATTACAGTGTGGGGGCGAGTGTTGAGGAGAGCAGCACCGGAACCTTTGTCTTTAAGGTGACCAGCCCCAACGACATTATCGTGACCGATGATGTCAGCAGCCCGAATCAGGGGTTGAAAAGCACCCTCCTGACGAATCACGGCAACACCAAATTAAAATACGATTATCTGACAGAGGTGGGAATCGGCGCTTCTGACGGCTTCAACGATTATCAGGATTCATACAGGAACATCATGCGCGGTCGACTTGTGATCGACGACACCAAATTACAGACGGCCCTTGAGGACGATGTTGAAGCCGTCTGGGAGATGTTCGGTGCTTCCGGAACCATCGCCGGAACAGAACTAACAGGTTTTGCCACGGAGCTCTCCGATAAGATTTACGATTACAACAAGTTCAACACCGGGAAGCTCGAACGGGTTATCGGTTATAACGGAACGATCTCGCAGGAAGTCAGACGGATCAACCAGGAGATTATCGACTGGTCGACGAAACTCAACCGGAAGTTTGAAGCGTTGTGGAGAAAGTATTCGAATCTTGAGGCACAGATGAGCCGGATTCAGCAGCAGGGAGCGTCGCTGCAGAATGCGATCTCGAATCTGAACGGAGGCAATTCGTAATAGGACCCAATCATCATCAAAATAGAAAAAAAAAGAGGCTCGATCAACTGCTTGTTGATCGAGACTTTTTTTCATCCAGAAACCGGGCGAAATCAGAGATCATGATGGGCAACATCATGGTGAATCAAGAGAAGATAACCAAGGCCGGGAAACGGTTCGACTATGACGTGATGGTAACGGTCAAAAACAAGTCCATCCCCTTTGTCAGCCGCGGTGCCTTGAAATTGAAGGGTGCCCTCGAATCATTTCATATAAACCTTGAAGGGGCAATCTGTGTCGATCTCGGTGCCTCCACAGGGGGATTCACCGAGATCATGTTGTTGAACGGGGCAAGCCGGGTTTTTTCGGTGGATGTCGGGTACGGGCAGCTTGACTGGAAACTTCGAAATGACAGCCGGGTTGTCGTCATGGAAAGGACCAACGCCCGTCACTTGAAAAGAGAGGTCTTTTCCCAACCGGTGACCTTCATCTCCGGTGACCTGTCTTTTATCTCCCTGCGACATATCCTGCCCGTCATCTCAACAATCCTTGAGAAAGAGGGAGCCGCAGTCCTGCTGATAAAGCCGCAGTTCGAACTCGAACGGGAGAAGAACGAGAAGGGCATTGTCAGAGAGAACGGTTACAGACTTGAGGCCGTTCGAAGAGTCCTCTCATATTGTGGGGAAAACGACTTGAAGGCCGTTAATATGGTAAAATCCTCCGTCAAGGGAACAAAGGGGAATCAGGAGTACCTAATCCATGTAGTGTATAATCGGGATGAGAGAGAAGCCATCGGTGAAGACGAGATCAAAAAAACCGTCATGTATTAAAAAGGGGGGTCTCAAATTGAAGAAAGTCAAATATGAGGATATTGAACTGTTTAAAGGAATCAATTTTCAAGCAACGGAAAAGGTGGAGGCATTTGATTGTGCAAAGGCCCATGAGCGGGCTTTTGAAGCAATGGAGGCCGGATTCGATATTCAGTCGAGGGATTACAACATCTTTGTGGTCGGTCATACCGGGACAGGACGGAGAACCTTTGTTAAGCAGCTTGTAGAAGATATTGCGAAAGAAAAGGAAATCCCCGATGACTGGATATATGTCTATAACTTTGAGGATCAGTGGTCGCCCAACGCCATCTCCTTGAAGGCCGGAACGGCCAAAAGACTGAAAAAGGATTTTGAAAAGCTCCTCGAAGAGATCCTGAAGGCGCTGGACAATCTCTTTGAGAGTGATGTCTATCAGGAGAAAGCCCAGGAGTTGAAGGCCGAGTACGATAAAAAACAGAAAGAACTCTGGGACGAGATAACCGAGAAGGCCAAAAAACTGGGATACGCGCTACAGGTTGCTCCAAACGGGATCATGACCGTACCTTTAAAGGATGGAAAGAAATTAAAACAGGAAGAAGTGAACGAGCTTCCCGAGGAAGAAAGAAAGCAGTATGAGGAGAATTCACAGAAGGTCAAGCATATTGTGGAAGGGTATCTGCATCGAACCCGGTTGTTACAGAATGATTATCAGGATGAGGTTGAGAAATTAAACCGTGAAAGTGCTGAATTTGCCATAAAACCGGCGTTTGACAAGATAAAGAAAACGTACAAAGCATACGGGGATCTGCTGGACCACCTCGACAGGATGCAGGAGGATATACTTGAGAATCTTTCGTTGATCACCGGGGATGATGAGAAACAGGCCACCAATCTCTTTCAAAGATATCAGATCAATGTGTTTGTTGACCATTCCAATTATAACGGAGCGCCAAGGATTACTGAGATCAATCCGACCTACTCAAACCTCTTCGGCAAGATTGAATACCTGTCAAAGAACGGATATCTCTATACCGATCACACCTTAATCAAATCCGGCTCAATTCACAGAGCCAACGGCGGGTATATCGTCATCGAGGCAAAGGACCTCCTCCGGGATATCTATGTCTGGGATACCCTCAAGAAGATTCTATACTCGGAGAAGATTACCGTCGAAAATATCGAAAGCCGGACAGGGTATTCATCACTGGCCACCATCAAGCCAAGTCCGATCCCGTTGGACTTGAAGGTGATTCTGATTGGGGAACCCCATCTTTATGATCTGCTTTATCAACTGGACCCGGATTTCGAAAAACTCTTCAGGATCAAGGCTGAATTTGATTATGAATTGGAGAACAAAGAGGGAAACCGGCACCTGATGCTGAATTTCCTTCACAGCGTCGTTCAGGAGAAAGACCTGATGCCGCTTGATTCAGAGGCCGTTAAAGAGGTACTCGCTTTCTCCGTCCGGCTATCCGGCTCCAGAAGAAAACTCTCGACCCATTTCAGCCGTCTGACCGATCTCCTCATCGAATCGAATCGAATCGCTGAAAAACAGCAGCTCAAGCAAATAAACGCCGATATTATCAAAGAGACCATCAGAATCAAAGAGAAGAGACTGAGCCTTGACATGGAAAAGATTCATGAGATGATAGAAAACAACGAGATCATCATCAACACAGCGGGCGAAAAGACCGGCGAGACAAACGGGCTGAGTATTATCAGTACGGGCGATTTTGACTTTGGTATCCCGGCCAGAATAACGGCCGATTACTCAGTTGCCAGTACCGGTCTTGTCGATATTCAGCGTGAAGTGGACATGAGCGGCAAGATCTATAAAAAGGCGGTCATGACGCTTGAGAGTTTCTTTGAAGCACGCTATTCCAAGAAAATACCACTATCCCTCAAAGCAACCACTTCATTTGAACAGACCTATGGCACCATAGACGGAGACAGTGCAACGGTTGCCGAAACGGTGGCCCTCATTTCCTCAATCAGTGGTATTGGAATCAAACAGGAGATTGCCGTCACCGGTTCAATGAGCCAGAAAGGGGACATACAACCGGTTGGCGGGATCAGTGAAAAGGTCGAAGGCTTTTATCGGGCCTGCAAAAACAAAGGGTTGAACGGTCAACAGGGGGTTATCGTTCCTCAGGGGAACCTCGATTCGCTGATCCTGAAAGATGAAGTGCTAAAGGATATTCAGGAAGACAACTTCCACCTCTGGACGGTCGAGACCATAGATGAAGTGATCGGGATTATGACGGGGAAAGAGGCTGGAAAGCTCAATAAGAACGGAAAATATACAAAGGACAGTGTTAATTACCACGTCATGAAGACACTTGAAAAGGCCCATAAGATCTCCCAGCAGGAACACGATAGTGAGGAGAAAGAAAAAAAGGGAAAATAAAAAGCCGATGATGATTCAATCAGAATGATCAAAATGGTATAATTGAGCTGATAAATTAAGAGAAAAAAGAAAGAAAATAATATTTTGGAGGGTTTAACATGAAAGAGAGATTCAAAGAGTCTATTGGGCTCAGAAGGGCAATAATGGCCGTGTTGATTCTATCAGTCGCGATCACGGGGTTCTCAGACTGGCTGGTGGAAGTCAAGGTCGAGGGCATGGAATACGAACACAATGAGCCGCTTGAACTTGCACTGCTCCTCGACACGATTCATAACGATGTTGAGGAATACGATGATCTGGATAATTATCTGTGGAAAACGGCGGAGAATCCCGAAGGCAAATATAACGTAGAAAGATGGGATCAGCTGAAGGATCTGATAACCTCCCTGCTTTACAGAGAAGGCTATAATTTCGTTGGAATATATACGAAGAACTGGACCAACGGTAACACGCTCATCCCCTATATCTTTATCGAGAATCGCTTTTCAGAACCTGATGCAGTGGGCAATCCGGAGAACTTTATTCAAAGGGATTTTGATCTGGTTAAGAACGAGAGTGTCTTCACTAAGGCGTTTAACGAGGGCAAAGGCTATTTTACGACCAATATCAGAAGAGTCATTGAGTCGGAATATAACAAAGATCTTGCCGAGGCTTATCAGAAAAAGGCCGGCGTCAGAGGCTACTTTGCATATCCGCTTAAAAACGGGGAGTTAACAATTGGGCTCCTGATCGTCGCGACAAAGGAACCGGGTATTACTGAGGAGCAGTATTTCAGAATTGAACAGTATGCGGATGCCGCCCAGTGGCTTGTGTTGGAAACGGCCGATCTACTGGCCCATCCGGAAAAGCTCGGCTATTCAGAGGGCAGTCAATGAAAATAAAGACCAATGTCGGTGAACTGGATGTCCTCGATGAGGACATCCTTGTTTTTAATCGTGGATTACCCGGATTTGAAGAGCTTCGGCGTTTTGCTCTAATAGCACTGAATGAAACACATCCCATCCAATGGCTGGTATCACTCGAAAATGAGACGATCTCACTGCCGGTTATGGATCCCTGGCTCGTGAGGAAAGACTACGATCTCAACATCCCAAAAGACCTCTTGGAATTTCTTGGTATAGAAGACAAGGAAAAGATCCTCGTTCTGGGAATTGTCAGGATACCCGGAACAAACCCCCAAGATCTGACCATCAATCTGGCCGCTCCGGTTATCATCAATCTGGAGAATAATCAGGGGATCCAGTACATCCCGCAGAAGAGCCGTTATAATCTCCGTCATTCGATAAAAGAAGAGATGAAACGATCCAAAAAGCTGTCCGGCCAAAAAACGGATGGTGATAATTAATGCTTGTCTTAAACAGAAAGATCGATGAAGAGATCTACATCGAAACACCTGAAGGACGGATAACGGTAAAGGTTGTCGGTATAGATGGACGGTCGGTCAAATTGGGGATGGATGCTCCCGGAAAGTTTCCCATCTATCGTGAAGAACTCTACAGACAGGTTCACAGAGAGAATATTGAGGCTGCCGCGGACAAGGAGAAGATCAAAAAAATTGGTAAGATCTTTGGTGATTTAACAGATGACGATCGATGAGGTTTTCCTGAGAAGGCTTGAAAGTCTGGCTCGTCTTGAACTGACCAAAGAAGAGAGAGTGAGCATAAGAGAAGACCTGGAAAGAATGGTGAATTCTTTTCAGAGACTGAAAGATATAGATACCGCGGGGAGTCGCCCAATGGTATCTCCCGTTATGAAGAAGGATGTTTTTTATGATGACACAGAATGTGAGTCGAGTGATTACAGAGAGATTCAAGACCTCGCCCCCGATATAAAGGAGGGACGAATCGTTGTTTCTGAAAAAGACCGGGAAAGACAATCTTAACAAAGGCAGGCGATTTGAAGCCACGGCGGTTCGATATTTGAAAAAGTCAGGATATAAGATCCTTGAGCAAAATTACAGGACCCGTCTGGGAGAGATTGATATTATCTGCCGAAAGAAAGATGAACTGGTCTTTGTTGAGGTCAAGGGTGGTCAAAAGAATTCAATGCCCTTCTTAAGGGTTGATGAAAAGAAGCTGAGTAAATTAAAAAAGGCCATTGACCATTATATCCATTTCAAGAAGCCCCGTTTTGGGTTCGCCCGTCTTGATGTACTCTCGATCACAGAACCGGATATGACAATCGAACATTTTGAAGATGTATTATGAAATATTTTGCAATCAATAAGGATAAGCTTCAAATATAACCTTTCACGAAATTTTACTTAAACCGGAAAGTTCCAGTTTATAACTTTATATAGTTCGTATGCCGTATTATATTAAGGCGCTTTGACAAATTTTATGATATAATGTCATAGGATGACGAAAGAACATTAGAAAATTCTTCGACACAGGTTTCAATCACATTGGTGCGTAGGCACTATTAATCTTTAAAGGAGGAATACTGGATGCAGAGAAAAGTTGCGTTGTTAGTTTTGTTCATCTTCGTTGCGATGGTTACATTCACCATTGCCGAAGAAATGAAGGGACCTTTTGTAGACAAAGTTTACATCAACACAAGGATGAAAGAGGAGATCGGACTCAAGGACACGGCGGAGGGAATCACGGATGTTTTCGCCTATGGTGTACAGGGACCACAGCTGTACGGTATGTCAGCATCAGATCGTGAAAAACTGGATATTTATGCCGTTCCATCCGGTTCATGGTCACTGAACATCAACAACTATCCCGGTAAGGCACCTTACCAGGTGGAAAAAGATGGAGAAACACTCTTCAACCCGTTTGCCATCAGAGAAGTCAGATTCGCCTTAAACTTCCTGATTGACAGAAAATACATCGTGGATGAGATCCTCGGTGGTGCGGGATTCCCGATGTATTGCATGGCCACTCCGGGACAGCCCGGAACGATGAAATACAACAAAGTGGCAGACGAATTCGGCTTCACCCCCGAGGGTGACGAGGAAGCTGCTATCGCGGACATCACAATGGCCATGGAAAAGGCCGCCGCTCTTCCCGAGAACGAAGGCAGACTTGTAAAGGGTGAAGAATACTGGGAATTTGACGGAGAACCCGTTACAATTGGTATTCTGGTTCGTGTTGACGACCCGAACGGTAGAATGAGAGAAGGGGCTTACGTTGCAGACCAGATCGAAAAGGCCGGAATCAAAGCGGAAGAACTGCTCTGGGACCGTTCCAAGGCCATCACAACAGCCTATTACAGCAATCCCGCCGACTACGAATGGAACATGTACACAGAAGGTTGGGGTGCCGGTGCAACAAGACGTTACTGGGAACACATCGTTGCACAGATGTATGCCCCGTGGTACGGCTTTATGCCTGGTGGCGCCAATCCTGAAAACTGGAATTACACTAATGAAGAGCTTGACGGATATACAAAAGATGCCTATTACGGCCGCTTCACCACAATCGATGAATATTGGGAAGCAGCGCTTGAAGGACTTAGACTTGGTATCAAGGATGCCCTCAGGATTTACGTATGTGCACAGGAACAGTTCT
>CAZVWW010000104.1:0-8319 GCA_964631265.1 uncultured Thermotogaceae bacterium | reverse complement strand
CTGCCATGTGCCGGAATACATCCATTCCGGCACCGGCAACAAGACCTCCCGCAACCACTGCAAAGAAAAGGCAGATTTCAATTGAAAACTTTAGGAAATATCCAAACATATACGCGCCTGCCATAACGATTGCGTATATAATTGTGGTGGTGAATACGGGATCGTTGGTCATTATTTCCTCCTTTACGAATTAAAACGAAACGATATCCTGTCTGTCTGTTATTTCTCTACAAAAATCTCAGGGATTGTGTCCAACAGATCAAAGGCTGTTTCCACTTCGATAAAATCAATGTCATTTTCTTCAGCTATTTCCGTGAATTTGTCGTCTTGATTTGTTTCAGCCGTCACAACGATGAGATCGGAGCGGTTAGCGACTGTGTTGATCATGACTTCATTTGGACTACCCTTCAATCCTCTTCTGATTTCACCGCCGATGGCGAAAGTCAAAATATCCATGTCGTTTTCTTCTGCATAATCCATGAGTTGATTCAGCCTCTTGACTTCGTCATCCACTGACAATCCTGAAGCACCCATACCCTTTAAGCTTGCGCCAAGTGCGATCCAAAGCGTTTCAAACTTTGTACCTTCAGGTTCTTCGGATAAGACGGTGACATGTTTGCCCTGGCCGTCCTCGGCCCCTGCAAGCCCAACTCCGGCTGCCAGTTCCTCTTGGCTCAGGATGTCGCAGTAGTCAAACGGCAATCCAACCTCTTCAAGCAGATAAATAACCGTATTGACTTCATCACTCTGTCCGCCCGATGTCAAGACAACGGGATATTCCATTTTCTCGAAGTCGGCTGAGAAAGCGGTAAATGAAACCATACAGATTAAAAACGCAATTACTAAAATCCTTTTCATGTGTGTCACCTCTCTCTAATCATTTTATTTTTGTTTCTCGTATTCACCAGCTACATTTCCTTCTTCGTATCCAACTTCTTTCAGCCACCAGTCCGGATAGCCAACACCTTCGCCGTTAACGTAACCATCTATATACTTGGCCACCATCTCGTCTGTGAACTCCCACCATTCTTCAACAACGGCATTAGCATTATTAATAGCGTAATTGGTAAGGAATTCTTTTGCCAACTCGGGTGATTGCTTGTAAAGACTTACAGCCGCTTTCTCTATGGCGGGTTGGTAGGCAAATTCTTTTCCCTCGATCTCAAGCTGCTTTGCGTGCATGTCTTCAATCATATAATCGAACTTCAAATCCGCCCAGTTCCCCAGGAAGTTGAATGCCCATCCTGCTGTGTCTCTGTTAAATTTCTTCAAATAACCTCTTTCGTATATCTCCGGCAGTTCATTCATGCCGCAATAGAATGGTACGTATGCGGAAGTGTGGGGGGCATCGGGTCCGAACCAGATAACGCCACCGACCGGATCCGGCAGATAATCTCTTGACTGTGTTACAAAAACATAGGCACATCTGAAGATTGAGATAGCCCTCTCCCAGGAACCTTCAACAAGTTTACTGCCACCGGCATACCTGTTGGGTGTGCCGAAAGGTCCTGCAGCAAGGCCTTCGGAAAGATCAAATTCTGTGTCCTGGTACCAGTCTCGCTGTAAATCGATGACATCGGCAACGCTTAGTTTTTCATCGGGTTTAACTGAGAATGGGTATTCTCTTGTATAAGTATCTTCGACCCATGGACTGAGTTCAAGGGATGGTGCCATTCTATCCATCGTTCTCCATACCCTTCTGTGACTGTAATAAGCGTGGGAATATTCTCCGGGGCTGACGGCCCTCATCCAGTCAAACGTTTCTCCACTGTCGGGATCGTACCAACCCTGTTCTGCACATATCTCAACAAGGTTTGGCGAGTGCATGGTGTTCGGATCGTCAGGATCGAGATCTCTGATTCTCATGCAATTGGCTTCAACAAATACTTCTCCGTCCGGAACCTTCTTTGCAGCCCATAAAGCGCTTTTCTGATCCGGTGATGCACACATCTCGATAATCCAGATCTCTTTTGTATCTCCGACAACAAGTGTTTCTCCCCAACCGTAATAACCATATTCAACAGCCAGGTCTCCCATTAATTGAACGGCTTCTTTGGCTGTTTTGCACCTTTCAAGTGCAATCCTTGACAGCTCTGAGATATCCAGTAATCGGACACCTTTCTCCGGTCTTGCATAAGTTTTTGCTGCTGTTGTGCATTCTCCTATTGAAAGCTGATGTTCGTTTATCATCCCGTAGGAAGACCCGAAATAGGCATAAGTGTGTGGAACCTGATCGATATAACCGAGGGGCTCTGTGTCAGGAAATTTATCGTTTTCCCAACCGGGTCCTCTGTCCTCACCAACATAGGCAGGCCATTGATCCAGATAAGGATAGCAGGCTCTCTTTGCACCCTCTTCAAAATCCATAGCCGGTGTTCTTATAATTCTGAAATCGCATGTTCCGCAATCACAAGTATGCGTCACCATAACAGAACCGTCAACAGATGCTCCTTTTGTTACCCCTATTGTTGTGCAGGCCATGTTAATCATCGCAAAGGCGAGTAAAATAACCAGTATACCAATTGTTTTTTTCATTTGCTTTCTCCTCTCATTCGGTAATGGTAAAATGTCTCTTAAACAATTCGTCCTCGAAGTACCACTCGAGTTCAAATTCATATGATTTGTTGAAATCCAACCACTGATTCTTTAACCAGATAAGATTATCATCCAAAATATCCGATTGTCTCTTGCCATAAGCCAATGGTTCTCCACAATCAGAGCAATAGCTTCGCCCTCCAAAGTCCTCGTTATTTTGCCTGTAATCCAAGAAACTTTCCACATGTTTGTTTGGCTCTTCTTTCAAAAACCCCCATATTGGTGAATAATCATACTTAAACGTGTAATAGTCCCTGTTTTGTTTTCTAAAGTAATCTTCTTCAACAATCTCAACGTATAAAAAGCCCAGACTGTCTTTTGGTTCTTCTTCTATCATGATGTTGTTTCCTTTTAAGTCTCTGTTGATAAAAAGATGGATAGTCATGATATGGCTCTCCTTCCCACCCTCTTTGTCCGTTTTGTATATTTGAACAGAGTCCCTTGCAAGTTCATTGTCTCGTTCAAACTGAAAACTCCTTGCTTCTTTGCTGAAAGAAACAACTGTACAAACTATCATGACAACCAACAGAGTCAATAATGTCTTTTTCATAATCTGAACAGACAACTCCTCAAATGTTGGAGGCACTTAAGCCTCCAACGTATAAAAGAATTTATTCTTCTTCTGCACCGGGTCCCGGGAATTCCGTGGGGCCTTCTTCGTAACCGACTTCTTTGAGCCATTTAGCTGGATAACCGACTGATTCACCGTCAACATATCCATCGTTGTATTTTACGATCAATGACATATCGAAGTCCCACCATTCATCGACTACTCTTTGGGCATTGTCATTACAATAGTCGGTTAAAAAGTCAATTGCCAGTTCAGGATCCTGATTGTAAAGGGCAATCGCAGCTTCCTCTATTGCAGGCTGCATCTTGATTTGTCTTCCTTCTGTCTTTTGCTGCATCTCACGAATATCCTCGATGATGTAATCAAACTTCAAAGCAGCCCAGTTGCCTGCAAAAGAATTGACCCAGAAACCAACGTTCGGATCGAATTCTTTGTGACTGCCTGTGCTGTATTCAGGTGCAATTTCTCTAACACCAGCATAGAACGGAACATATGCTGTGCTGTGAGGAGCATCCGGGCCAAACCAGAGGAGTCCGCCAATTTCATCAGGCATGTCTCCGCGGAGCTGGGCAACAAAGCTGTAGTCACATCTGAAGATCGAAACGGCTCTTTCCCATGCACCCTGTACAAGCTTGTTTCCGCCGGCATACCGGTAGGGACAGCCAAAGGGTCCTGCTGCAAGTCCGTCTCCAAGATCGTATTCCGTATCCTGATACCAGTATCTGTGAAGTTCGAAAACATCCTGGACACTCAGTTTTTCATCAGGAACAACGGAGAAAGGATACTCTTTTGTGTAAGTACTCTCAACAACAGGGCTGAGGTTTAGGGATGGTGCAACGCGGTTCAGTACACCCCAGACTCTTCTTAAACTGTAATAAGGATGGCTGTATTCACCAGGACTTACTGTTTTCAGCCAATCGAGCAGTTCTCCGGATTCACTGTCCCACCATTCCTGTTCTTCGGCGATCTCATGAAGGTTGGGTGAGTACATGATATCTGGATCCTCGGGATCGAGCTCTCTGATTCTGAATTCATTGGATTCCACAAAAACAGTTCCGTCGGGCACTTTTTTCGCGGCCCATAGAGCACTTTCCTTTGCCGGATCAGCTGTTACTTCAAAGACCCATGCCTCTTCCGTGTCAGCTACTGTCAGTGTTTCTCCCCAACCGTAATAACCGTACTCAACGGCTAATTCACCCATGAGTTCGACTGCTTCTTTTGCTGTTTTGCATCTTTCCATTGCAACACGTGAAAGCGCAGCGATGTCAAAGACCCTTACACCGGCTTCCTCGGCAGCCCAGGTTTTGGCAGCGGTTGTACATTCGCCGATTGCCAACTGATGCTCGTTGATGATCCCATAAACACCGTCGATATAGGCGTAGGTGTGTTCCACCTGGTCTATGTAGCCGAGCGGTTCCATCTCTTCATAACCGGCAGTGTCATAGGCCGGCCCCCTGCTCTCTCCAACATATCTCGGATAGGGCAGTTTGAAGGGATAAACAGGTCTTTTGCTTCCTTCCTCGTAATCTCTTGCCGGTACTTTCAATATCCTGAAATCACAGGACCCGCAGTCGGCTGTATGGGTGACCATAACAGAACCGTCAACAGAAGCACCTTTTGTTACGACGATAGTTGTGCATGAAAAAGCAACCATAAAGGCAAAGACTAAAAATACAACGAATAAGATACTCTTCCTTCTCACAGTAAACACCTCGTTTTGTAATTTTTGTACCAATGCATTTGGTACATGGAACGATTATATCACATACCGTGCAATATCATTTCATTCGTGGCAATAAATTTTGATTAAAGCTATAAAACTATTGATTAAATTAGCAATGCTAACTATAATCATTTGTTTTCACTAACTATTTTAGTTCGTAAATTCTCGACTTTTATGATTACTGCAAAGCAAGAAAACCGTATTGATAAAAGAGGAATAATGCAGTGGTAATGAGCAGTGTGAAAAGCAACGTCTTCAAAAAACCATCTCTATCCAATGTTGAGGCAAAAAGTCCCGGGATGATCCAGCCGACGGTTTTAAAAATAAAATCAGCCGGAAAAAGAAAGGGAAGCCATTTCCACCAGAAAAAAGTTAAGAGAGAAGATATTATGATTGTAAGAGAAAATTTTTGTTTTTTTGACAACAAAAATTCTTTTGCAAGAATTTTCATTATTAGAAGAACCATTAAGGTGACTACTAATGTACCAATGATTCGTTCAGGCTCTTGGTAATAAAGCGATAAATAAACCGGCACAATTAATCCACCGGGCAATATCCCGGAAAATTCAACAAAAAAAGAGGTAAGAACCAGGCCGAAGAGTATGAATGAAGGATTCATCTTATCCCCCCAGTTCTTTCCAATGGTTGACTACCTTTTCGCCGCTGTTGACATAGTTCCCAAATCCAAAAAAAGCAGTCTTCTGCTGAGTATTGTTAAAGCAACTTTCAAAATCCTCTTCACTCAGCTTGGTTACGTTATAAGGGAGACGGGAGCGTTTTATTGCCGAAAAATGAGGGCCGAAAACCTTCATTTCACTGAAGCTCCAACTGTCATTTTTCAAACTGTCTATCCATTGCTTTGTCCGGTTCACTTTATCACTGCGCGTGCTGAAAATACCGACCAACTCGTACGTTTTATCCAATCTGGCGATCAGACCCTCATAGATTGCCTTAGTCGATTCTACATCGTTGGCTGAAAAGGCGTTTACAGCTATATTCTCTCCGCCTATTGTTTTCTCAAAAAAAACCTCTGTATCAAAAGTAAAACCTCTGATGGCTTGAACCAGCTTTTCAGAACCGATGTTCTTTTCTTTACCAATCCTTTCAGCAAAGCGAACGGTTTGAAAAAAGCCGGGTTGACTGTTTTCTCCGATATACCTTCTAAAATGGCTTTTTTGAGTTATTGTTTCAATATCTTTTCCCGATTCTTTGAAATAATCTGCTTCTTCTTCCGGGATATAGACTTTTGAACGATCCGGAGCTGCTTTTATAAAGGCATTTGCAATCTCAACTTTGTCATCGCCTGTCACACCGATATGGTCTTCCTTCACATTAGTGATGATATAGATATCCGGTGCAATAATATTCTTCGATTCAATCTCCTGATACTCCGGGGTGACACTCATTATTTCAGTAATAAGGACATCCGGCTTCAATTCCTTTGCCTTTTGCATCAGGACCTTTTTTTGCTCCAGGATTGATGGTCTGGATTTTCTTATGATCTGTTCATAACGCCCGTCAGGAAGAATGAGAAAGGGTTCTGAACCTGTTACCTTCCCCAGAACCTTGTACCCCGATTCTTTGAATAATTTGCACAAAAACCTTACCGTCGTTGATTTACCGCGACTCCCGGTTACAGCTATCTTTAATGGAATACTTCTCTTTATTCTCTTCAATGCATATGCTTCCAAATAATAGAAAACTGTTAGAATAAATAAGATTAGACCGACTGTTATCAACAATTAATCGCACCTGTTTTCAGCGTTTTATCTGTGTCTGCATTCGCCATTTTAAAAATCCTCTGTATAAGTTTTATAAGCCTCGTACTCTGTTTCCGCAACCTTTCCAAGATTTTTTCTGCCTTCTTTCTTACTGTCCAGAACAAGCATGTTGATTAGGATCTGGCTCATCGCTATCGGAGAGACAAGAGAATTGTTAAGGACAAGCGAGTTGCTTTCACACAAAATGGCAGCATCGGCATTTTTATAGATCGTACAGGCCTTTGAGTCCGTTATCAAGATTTGAGAAGCCTCTTTCTCTTTTGCGTTTTTGCTGATGTACAACGTTTCTTTCGAATAAGGGGGGAAGGTAATAATAATCATGCAACTCTTTTGATCCAGCAGTTTTATGCTTGGAATAAAATCTGAAAAAGAACCGGTTATAAGTTGCACCGGTTTAAAGAGAACATTGGTAAGGGCATAGGTTAATGAACCCGACAAACATTTGCTGAGTCCAAAGCCTGAAATAAAGATTTTTTCTGCATTCTCAATGAGTTCAATGCTTTTTATCAATCCTTCTATCTCCGTTTTCTCAATCGTCTTCTTGATGTTGTTAATCTCGTTATCAACAAGATTCTCGAATTGGTTTTTTTTTGAGAGAACATCCAGTCTTGTAATATCGATCTTTTTATAGGGATCGAGTTTATCCCGGATTTCTTTCTGTATGCTCTTTTTCATCTCCAAAAAACCATTATAGCCGATCTGCCGGGCAAAACGGACCACAGACGCCCGACTGACTTTCAACCTTTCCTGAATCTGAGTAACTGTCAGAAACCCCATATGGTCTTTGTTTTCTAAGACATATTTTGCAATCTTCTGATTCACCGGGGACATCTCTTCAAGATCTCGTAGAATTTTTTCTATGATCATTTTGTTTTCCTTTCTCAAGCTTCAACTCGAAATCAAGGATTCTTTAATGCCATGCTCGTCAATCATGTATTTTTGACATGTAAGTCCATCTGAGGGAACGGAATATTGATGCCGTTTTCATTGAGGACCTTGAACACCTTCTCATTCAGATCAAACTGAACCGGCCAGAAATCCGATGCCTTTGACCATGCCCTGATGGTGAAATTAACGGAACTGTCCGCCAGTTCGGTCAGGATGACCTGAGGTTCGGGTTTGTCCAATAATCTCGGTTCTGTCTCAACGATCCCTTTCAACAGTTGCTTGACCCTGTCAATATCAGATTCATAGCCAACACCGTAAACCAGCGAGACCCTTCTGATATCCTCCCTTGAGTAATTTGTGATAACGCTTGTTACAAGCTGTCCGTTCGGATAGATGATCTGCCGGTTGTCAACGGACTTGAGGATGGTATTCATGATACCGATCTCATTCACTGTTCCGGAATACCCACCGGCCTCAACGTATTCACCGACTTTTAACGGTTTGAAAAACAGAATGAAGATCCCGGCTGCTATGTTGCCAAAACTGTCCTTCATGGCAAATCCGATCGCCACACTTAATCCGCCCAATACGGCAAGGAAAGGTGTCATATCCACTCCGGCCATACTCAGACATATGATAAAGAGCAGGATCTTCAATAATGCATCCATAAAGGTTTTCATGAACCCAACCAGAGAAGCCTCCAGTTTGGATTTTTCCATAACCCGTACGAGAACATTGCTAATGACCTTTATGAGCCACCA
>CAZVWW010000103.1:0-8321 GCA_964631265.1 uncultured Thermotogaceae bacterium | reverse complement strand
GGAAAGAGGCGTGTAATCTTGTTCAATGACAAAAATGACAAAGAAGAAATCGATTTTTATAAACGCTCGAAGAAGACCTGGGTCTTTACCTTCTTTGTCATTGCGGTTCTTCTGGCATTGACCCTCTCGATCAGTTTTACCGGCGGGAAAGAATATGACCGTCTTGATACGACCGTCAGGGGTTTTGATCTGACCCTTGTTCTGGAAGCCGGAGAAGGCACCGACACTTTGAAGAGCAAAGCGCTTGATGTATTCGAAGGTGTTCTGGACGATTTTAACAACGATCGTCTCATCCCCGAAGAGCCTTTGAATGCCGGTGAGCGATTATCGGTTTCGGATAGCACCCTCGAACTGATCAAAAGGCTGTATGAGATATCCGTTTATACAGGAGGCCTGTACGATTTCACACTGGGCAATCTAAAGGCTCTTCATGATAGCAAAGGAGAGATAACCGTCAAGGAACGGGACAAAGCCCTTGACAGATGCGGATACTTCAACGTTGAGATCACCGATGACATGGTTCGTCTGCATCAATCAGTGCGGTTGTATCTGAAACCGGTGGCCGTTGCCTATGCGATGGACAGAGCGGTGGCAGCCATCAAAGAAATGGATGAGAAGCAGACCGGTTATCTGATGGTTGACGGGGACATCGCCATCATCGGGGCGAGAAACGGCAATGTCCCGTGGAGCTGTTCGTTTGTCAGTGAGAATGACAACTTTCTGTTTCTAAAAGACGGGGCGCTTCTACAGGGGCCCGTGAGGACGATTAACCCCATCAACGGAAAGATTCAGGAATCCAATTTCAACCGGGGATTCGTTTTGACGGGGTCGGCCCTGCTCTCGAGGACTATTTTAATAGCCGTTTCTTTTCTATCGGAGAAAGAGGCAGAGGACTTTCTGACTCAACGCTCGATCAACGCCGGGCTTTTGTACGATGAAAGGGCACTCTTTACGGCCAGGGCGGAGGAACTGTTTTACAACGACAACGATATCACGTTTTGAACAAGAGTGAAATGCAATATTTTTCCCTTCCCCGCCGTCTAATGATTGAAGCTAACTGAAATCCCCCCTTTTGAATATAAGAAGGTCCGGATAAAAACCGGGCCTTTTTCTTTTAGAAATCCCGAGAAATCAACTCGATTCCAATCCTTCCCCCAACTGATGTTATAATACAGGCAAACGGTGTTTCAGTCTTGCTGAAAACCCCGAAATATACCAGGAAGTGAGGTTGATAATAAGATGGAAGAGAATCAGGAGAGAGAAAGACTCTTTGAGGATTTCTCCAGGGTTACTTATGAAGAATGGAAAAACGCTGCCGTTAAGCTGTTAAAAGGGGTGCCTTTCGATCGAAAGATGAGGACCAGGACACCGGAGGGCATCACATTAAAACCAATATACAGAAAAGAAGACCTTGAAAAAACGGAGCACAGGGACACGTTTCCCGGTTTCCAGAGGTTTGTCCGGCAGACGGATGAGACCGGTTATCTGAATCAGTCCTGGACGATCAGCCAGGAGGAGAAGGCACCGGTTCCTGAAGTGTTCAACGGGGAATTGAGAGAGGATATCGGGCGCGGGATGACGGGCATTAACATTGTCCTTGACGATACGGTTAAGGAAGGCCGGATCCAGAAGCAAGATGTCTATAACGGATTGACCGTCAGGACCTTTGAGGATCTCAAAGAGGCTTTGAGCGCGATTAAAGCAGATCAGTATCCGTTTTTTGTGAACGGCGGACCGTCCGCTTTGAATATCCTCGCGATGATTGGCGCTTTTTTCAGGGAGAAAAAGTGGGGGCTTGATGCTTTGAAGGGAACGATAGGCGCTGATCCTATCGGCTATCTCACCGGGACGGGAAAGCTGCCGGTTGAGATGGAAAAGGCATCCGATCTCATGTCTGAAGTCCTGAGCTGGAGTCTGAGCAAGGCGCCGAACATCCGAACCATTCTCGTTGACACGGTTCATTACGCACATGGCGGGGCCAGTGCCGTTGAAGAACTTGCCTATGCCATGTCAACTGCCGTTCAGTATATCAGTGAGATGCTTGAGAGAGGCCATCCGATCGATTCAACGGCCAGCAAGATAACCTTCTCCTTCTCTGTTGGCTCTAACTTCTTCATGGAGATTGCCAAATTGAGGGCGGCGAAACTCCTCTGGGCAAACATCGTCGAGGCCTTCGGGGGTTCAAGAGAATCACAGAAGATTGTCATCCATGCACGGACATCGCCCTTTACCCAGACGGTGTACGATCCTTATGTCAACATGCTCAGGGATACCTCACAGGCCTTCTCAGCTGTTCTGGGAGGGGTTGACTCCCTGCATGTCGCCCCCTTTGATGAGAGGACGAGACAGCCCGGAGCTTTTTCAAAGCGGATTGCGAGGAATGTCCAGCTGATCCTCAAGAAAGAATGCCATCTCGATTCCCCCATCGATCCCGTTGGCGGGACCTGGTATATCGAGAAACTCACCGCGGAGGTTGCTGAGGCGGCCTGGGCAAAATTCCAGGCGATCGAAGGAGCCGGCGGCTTTATGGCTTTTTATAAGCAGGGTGGCGTTCAAAAGGACCTTGAGAAGACCAACCAATTCAGACAGAAACGATTGAAGACGAGAAGGGATGTCATCGTGGGCAATAATATGTATCCCGATTTGGACGAAACCGTCCTGACAGAAGATAAAAAACAAAAAAACAGTATCTCAGACCGGATTAACCATGACATGGAAGCACATTTGAAAAAGCGCAATACCGAGGAGCTGGCCATCGATTCAGGAGAAAGCGGTTTGATCGACCGGGTCATGGATGCCTATTCCAGGGGTTTCGATATCGAACAGGTCACCGAACACCTCTTTAGCGGAAAAGAAAGCGTCGATCCGGTCAACATCCACTACGCATCAGAGCCGTTTGAAGAACTGCGGGAAGGCTCAAAGGCGATCTCGAAAAAAACCGGTCAGCGCCCGCCCATTTTCTTCGCCAACTTCGGTAAATTGGCTGTCCACAAACCGAGAACAGACTTTTCCAGGGGCTTTTTCGAGGTCGGCGGGTTCAGGACGATCGACAACAACAGTTTTGAGTCTGTTGAAAAGGCCGTTGAAGAGGCTGTTGCCTCTCCTGCGAAGATCGTGATTATCTGTTCTTCAAACAAAATGTATCCGGAAGTGGTCGTCCCGTTTGTCAAGGCTCTGAAGGAAGAGCGCGATGATGTTTATGTCCTGCTTGCCGGAAAACCCGGAAGGGAAGAAGAAAAGGAATACAGAGCGGCCGGACTCGATGATTATATCCATATCCGCTCAGACATCTACGAGATCAATAAAAAACTCCAGTCATGGGTCCTGGAACAGGAGGGGGAACAAGCATGAAGAAACCGGATTTCACCAAGATCAATTTTTCAGCGCGTCCTGAAAAAACGAATTATTCAAACTGGCGCGAGAAGGCACAGAACAAACTCGGAAAAGACATAACCGCCTTCAACCGCGAGACAAATGAAAAGATCAATATCAAACCGCTGTATACCAAACTGGATTACGACGGAGTGGAGCATCTCGGTTTCTCCGCCGGCATACCGCCCTATCTGAGAGGCCCGTATGCGACCATGTACAAATACAGACCGTGGACGATCCGGCAGTATGCGGGATTCTCAACGGCCGAGGAGAGCAACGCCTTTTACAGAAGAAACCTCGCCGCAGGACAGAAGGGGTTGTCGGTGGCCTTTGATCTGGCAACACACAGAGGATACGACTCCGATCATGAACGGGTTGAAGGCGATGTCGGAAAGGCCGGTGTTGCCGTTGACTCCATCCTCGACATGAAAGTGCTCTTTGACGGCATCCCCCTCGATGAGATGTCTGTTTCCATGACAATGAACGGGGCGGTTCTCCCCATAATGGCCTTTTATATTGTCGCAGCCAAAGAGCAGGGTGTCGACATTCGGGATTTGAAAGGTACGATTCAGAACGACATCTTAAAGGAATACATGGTGAGAAACACCTATATCTATCCACCGGCGATGTCCATGCGGATTATTGCCGACATATTCAAGTACACATCGGAGAACATGCCGAAGTTCAACAGCATCAGTGTCTCCGGTTATCATATGCAGGAAGCGGGGGCTACGGCGGACATCGAACTCGGCTATACGCTTGCAGACGGGCTTGAATATGTCAAAACAGGCGTCAACGCCGGTATCGATATCGATGCATTCGCCCCGAGAATCTCCTTCTTCTGGGGAATCGGTATGAATTATTTCATGGAGGTGGCCAAATTGAGGGCCGCCCGAATCCTCTGGGCCAGGATGATCAAAACATTTAACCCCGAAAACCCCAAATCCATGAGTTTGAGAACCCATTCCCAGACGTCCGGGTGGAGCCTTCAGGAGCAGGACCCTTACAACAACGTTGCCAGAACCTGTTTGGAGGCAATGGGGGCTGCACTGGGCCATACCCAGTCCCTTCACACCAACGCCCTGGACGAGGCAATCGCCCTCCCCACGGATTTTTCAGCCCGAATTGCGCGAAACACCCAGATATTCCTACAGAAAGAAACGGGTATATGTGATGTGATAGACCCCTGGGGCGGATCGTATTACGTTGAAAAACTGACCGATGAACTGGCCCGAAAGGCCTGGGCACACATACAGGAGATAGAATCGCTCGGCGGGATGGCGAAGGCCATCGAAACGGGGTTGCCAAAGATGAGAATCGAGGAGGCGGCGGCCAGACGGCAGGCTAAGATAGACTCGAAGCGCGAACAGATCGTCGGAACAAACTGCTACCGACTGGATCAAGAAGAACCAATCGATATCCTTGAGGTCGACAACACGGCCGTCAGAAAATCACAGTTGAAGAGGTTGGCAAAATTGAGAGAAGAGAGAGATGAGCAAGCGGTCAAAAAAGCACTGAAAGCAATCAAAGAAGCAGCGGAGACAGGAGAGGGGAACCTCCTTGAGCTGTCCGTGAAGGCAGCGGAGAAACGGGCCACGCTGGGAGAGATCTCACAGGCCATCGAGAAGGTCTCCGGCAGGCATAAGGCCATCATACGATCCATATCCGGCGTATACAGCAGTGAATACGCGGAAAAGGAAGAGATTGAAAAGGTCAAGGCCATGGCCGACGATTTCGAGGAAAAAGAGGGTCGCAGACCGAGAATCCTCATCGCGAAGATGGGGCAGGACGGTCACGATCGCGGCGCCAAAGTGGTGGCCACCGCCTATGCCGATATGGGCTTTGACGTTGACATCGGCCCGCTCTTTCAGACACCAAAAGAGACCGCGGCACAGGCTGTTGAAAATGACGTTCACGTCATTGGCATGAGCTCGCTCGCCGGCGGGCACAAGACGCTGCTTCCAAAGCTCGTTGAAGAACTCAAAAAGCTTGGCCGCGAGGATATCATGATCATTGTCGGCGGCGTTATCCCCGCCCAGGACTATGATTTTCTCAAGCAGAACGGGGCCTCTCTTATATTCGGTCCCGGAACGGTGCTCCCCGTGGCCGGACAGAAGATGATCCAAGAACTGAACAGAAGGCTCGGATACTCGGATGAATAACGGAAAAAAACGAAAAAGGCCTCGATGGGTCCCCAAAGACGCAGACGATCATTACACCACAAATGTCATGGACGGGATCCATTCGGGTCATGAGGGGTTTGAAAGGCCGGAGAAAAAGAAAAAAAGTTTCAAGCGTCAATCACTCAGTATCAGCGACTATGAAAAGGGTGTCCTTGACGGTGACCGTACCGTTATTGCCAGGGCCATCACTTTGGTTGAAAGTAACTCGAAGAGACACCGGGAGGATGCACAAGCGTTGATTAAACGGCTGCTGCCTCATGCCGGCCAATCGATCCGGATCGGCATTACCGGCATGCCCGGTTCCGGCAAGAGCACGTTTATCGAGGCCGTCGGCAATTTTCTCTGCGACAATTCCCATCGGGTGGCGGTCCTCGCTGTTGACCCGTCCAGCTCCATAACAAAGGGGAGCATACTCGGGGACAAGACGAGGATGGCAAAACTCTCCACAAGACCGGAGGCCTTCATCAGACCGTCCCCCTCGGGCGGTGTACTGGGCGGGGTGGCGAGAAAGAGCCGCGAGACCATGATCGTCCTTGAGGCGGCCGGGTTTGACGTTATCCTGGTTGAAACCGTCGGTGTCGGACAGAGTGAGATCACCGTCCGATCGATGGTGGACTTCTTTCTGCTGCTCACAATAACCGGGGCCGGCGATGAGCTCCAGGGGATGAAAAAAGGGGTTATGGAGCTCGCCGATGCAATCCTGATCAACAAGGCGGACGGCGAAAACAGAAGAAAGGCCGAGGTCACAAAGAGCGAGTACAACCGGATCCTTCATTATCTTCAACCCGCAACAAGGGGCTGGGAGACAAAGGCCTATACCTGCTCCGCCTTAACGGGCGACGGGATAGAGGAGATATGGGATATTATCAGACAGTTCGAGAAGGACGTCAGGGCATCAGGTGTTTTTACACAGCGGCGTCATACGCAGGATGTCGACTGGATGCACGCCATGATAGATGAGTATCTGCAAAAGCAGTTTTACGATGATGAGTGTGTGAAGGCCAATCTCCCCCGTGTCAAAGAGGCCCTTCTGAAGGGTGAGATGACCCCGGCGATGGGGGCCTCGGAACTGTTGAAGTGTTTATCATGAGAAAGGAAAAAAGGCATATGCAGGATTATCACCTACACTCTTATTTTTCAGGCGATTCAGAGGCCCGCATTGAAGCAATAAAGGAACAAGCTGAAAAGTTGGGCATTCAGGACCTGATGATAACGGATCATATCGACGACATGGATACCCCGTTTGCCGTGGAGGATACCATTGGGGACCGGGAGCTCTACATCAAGACATTGAACGCCTTCGGACTGCCCGCCGGTCTTGAGTACAGTTGGGATTTTAAGGTGGAGCAGTCCGTGGATTTATCGCTCTTTGATTTTGTCATCCTCTCCTTTCACGATCATTTTGAGAAAATAAACGGGAAGATCAACTATCACCAGTATCTGGCGAATTTGTATGAACTGGCAGACGAAGTCGATGATTTTACCGTTCTGGGTCATCTCGATCTGCCACGGCGATACGATGATGACAACAGGAAGTTCGATTCACGCTATTATTCTCAAATCCGGGAGATTTACAGATTAATCATTGAAAAGGGCAAGGGGATTGAGTTGAACATGAAGGCCGTTTCCATGTACGGTGAGCCCAATCCGGACTGGGATCTGTTGAAACTCTACAAGGAAGCGGGCGGGGAGATTATCACCATCGGCTCCGATGCCCACCGCGCCTCTGAAGTCGGGAAGGGCATCCGTGAAGGTCTTGACAGGCTGTCCGAAATCGGATTTGATTATCTCTACTCTTTTAACAATGGCGAATGGCAATTCAGGAAGGTCGTTTCTTCCGGTTGAAAAAACCCATTATGACACCGAGGGCAACCGACCACACAGCGGCGAGAGTTATTTGCCAGACCTTCGGCATGATGAATGTGATCGTATGAGCCGGTATCCAGAACCAGATGAGGGTGAGTAGTGCCCCCTTAATTCCCCGCCAGTTTTTTGCCCTTTCAAGGATATTGTCCATTGACCGGTGGGACGTTATTAACACCGGACCAAAGAGGAGGTTCATGAAGAGGGAGATGAAAAAAGGCCGGTAGAGGTCCGGCAGCATCCCCTCGATCACGAGCGCATCGACGAATCCCCCGAAACCGGCAAAGGCATATTTAATCATGACGGCAAGGATGGCCCATATCGCCATCTTTCCCAGAACAATACCGGGAGAGAAGGAGATGAAGCCCCTCTTTCTCACCGCTGTTCCAAGCCACTCTCCAAGTGTCCCCAGGACTGCAAACTGCATCATGGCAGACAATATGGGATACGCTTTCACAAATTCAATCCACATCTCTATTCCCCCGTCGTCTTCTTAAAGGGTTCAGCTGCACGATATTCGTCTTCAAGAAGACCATATACGATATGATCCACAAAATGGTCGTACAGCCATTCGGCATCTCTGATGCTGCCTTCTTCAACGAAACCGAGCCTTTTGGGGATGGCCCGGCTCTTGTGATTTTTTGAGGCACAGGCGATCTCCACCTTATGCATCTTGTAATCTTCAAAGGCCCATTGTGTCATCCTGTGTGCTGCCCGGGTCATAGCACCCATCCCCTGGCCTTCTCTGCCGAGCCAGTAACCGAGCCGGGCCGTTCTGTTCTCCCAGTCGTGTTTGTGATAGCCGATGACGCCTATGATTCTATCCCTAAACCAGATACCGGCATCGAACCCGAGATTATCGGCAAATCGCTTCAGACTCGCCTTTATAAAGCCTTTGGTATC
>CAZVWW010000102.1:0-8621 GCA_964631265.1 uncultured Thermotogaceae bacterium | reverse complement strand
TATAGGGGTTGGGTCGGGCATGATTGTACAAGTCGCCTCCGAAAAACTAAAAACCAGCAATACAACTGCCATAACCATAACCATTCTCAATAAAGCTTTTTTCATCATCCTCACCTCTTTCAGGTTTTAAAGAACACTTCAATTATACTACATCAGGTCCGCTATTCATCCGAAAGGCAACAAAAAATTACGATAAATTCATATCTTTGAAACTTCCTGGTATATCTGCCGGTAATTCTCATATCTCGATTCAAGGATTTGAGCGTTTTCCACGGCCTCCTTGACCCCGCAGCCGGGTTCGTCGATGTGCGAGCAGTTGGAAAATGAACATCGCCCGGAGTGGTTGAGGAAGTCCGGGAAGAAGAACTTGATGTGATGCTTGTTGAAGTGTCGAAGATCGAGATGGGCAAAACCGGGTGTGTCGGCGATGAGCCCTCTCTCGCAAATGGGCAGTAACTCCGAATACGTTGTGGTGTGCTTGCCCTTTACCACCTGTTCGGACAGAACACCCTCTTTGAGTTTCAGCATCGGATCGATCCGGTTCAGCAGGCTGCTCTTGCCAACCCCGGACATCCCCGCCATGGTGGAGATCCGACCCTCAAGTAACGTTTTGATTGCCTCAATTCCCTCACCTGTTTTCGCACTGGCCCGTTGGATAGTGTAGAACCGGGCGTAATAATCCGCTATCGCCTCAAGTTGCTGGAGACTCTCTTCGTCAAGGAGATCCGCCTTGTTGAAGACGATAACGCATTCGAGTTCCTGGCTCTCCGCGAGGATCAGGAATTTGTCGAGCGTGATCAGCGAGAGCGCCGGGTGGACAACAGTCGCAACCAGGATGATCTGGTCGATATTGGATATATGGGGCCGTTCCAGTTCGTTCTTTCTCGGCAGGATGTTTTCAATCCGCCCCTTGCCGTCCTGAAACCCGATGTATTCCACGATATCCCCGACGATGGGGCGAATCCGCTGCTTCTTGAAACGCCCTCTGAGCGTGCAGAGATACTTCCCCCGGGTATCGGAGTCGATGACATCGAGCATATTGGAATGAAAACGCATCACAACCCCGTGTCTTCTGTCCATTCATTGCTCCCTTCCTTTTTCAGCTTTCCCATCATGATCAGATCCTGAACCCGTCCGTCCTCAAAACGGACCGCCTTTCGCCGGACCCCCTCGATCTGAAACCCGAGCTGTTTGTACATCTCTAAAGCCCTTTTGTTGTCGTTCATCACAAAAAGGGTCACCCGCTTTAAGACGGGATTTTCCCGCGCCCAGTTCAAGAGATAGGAGACGAGCCTGCGGCCGATTCCCTTTGAGAACAGGTCCTTGTGAACAGACACGCCAAACTCGCCGTCATGCCTGTCTCTCATCCTGGAGCCGCCAACAAAGTTCAACACCCCGACCACCTCTCTGCCCGATAATGCCACCAGAAAGAGACAGTTCTCCCGCTGGGCGTGGAGGCGAATCGTCTTTTCCTCGTACTCCCGGGTCAGGTTCATCTCATTGGTTTTCGAGATCATATAGCGGTATCGGTCCTGGTTCTCCCTGAGGTACTTCACAATACCTGCGGCATCTCTTTCCACGGCAGGCCGGACCACTATTGCATCGATGGTGCTTTTAGCCATTGTTCAGTCCGAAATTGTCCCTCAACTGCATCTCATCCACTCTGCCGTACAGCATGGCGTGAAAACCGTTGTCTGATTTGTAATGTTTTTCCGTGTAGGATCTCATCAGGTTGAACGGCTCGATCTGATTGTTCGTCACCAACCTGCAGTTGAGTACAATAACCGCCTCATCAACCGGGGCAAACTCTTCTGTCGGATTCGAACAATGGAGATAGCCCTTCTCGAACTTCTTCTCCTCGTAACCGCTGACCCTGCCGAAATAGTTCAACGCCTCTTTATAACCGCAATCAAAGAAATTGACGGAGAAGGCCTGCGAATCCTGTATGGCCCTCAGTGTAAACCGGTGCGGCCGGCTGGCGGCGATGAAAAACGGTTCGTTCCACATATTCCCGAAGAACCCCCAGGCGATCGTCATGCCCGTGGGCCCTGTGTCGTTCTCATTGGCCGAGAGCAAAACGAGCCCGTCAACCAGTTTTCGGTACATGGTCTCAATATTGGAATGGTAAAGTTCTTTATCCAGCATATTACACCCTCCTGAGTGAGCTTAAAAAGTCTTCCAGGTCCCGGGTCCTGAAAGCCCGTAGATCGTATTTTTTGCCGCCGGGGATCTGAACAATCATCCTCGAGCAGTGCAGAAACGGTCTCTTCAAACCGTCACCCCGGATAAGCCGGTTGACCTCCCGATTGCCGTATTTGTCATCCCCCGCGATCGGCTGCTTGATCTGCGCCAGGTGCCGTCTGATCTGATGCTTTCTGCCCGTCTCGATGACCACGCTTAACAATGTGAACGGGATCTCTTTTTCGGAAGAGACGAAGCGATAATCCGCAACCGGGGTCAGCTTCGTCAGTGCCTCTTTCTCGTCGATGGATGCGTTGATCGTCACGGGTTGGTCCACGTTGCCGACACAGAGGGCGCTGTACTCCTTGTATACCCCCCGCTTGGCAATTTGGGCGGTCAATGTCCGGGTCAGCGGCCGGCTCTTTGAAATAATCAGAACCCCCGAGGTGTCCCGGTCAAGCCGGTGCACGAGATAAGGTTCGAAACCGTTTTTCTCCCCGTACGCCATCAGCCCCTCGATAAGCGTTGCCCGGTTCTTCTCGCCCTTTCCGGGATGAACCGATATCCCCGGTGCCTTGTTAATCACAAGGATATCCTCGTCCTCATGCAGGATCTCAAGGGGCATCTTAACCGGCTTAAGCTTCCGCTTCCCCTCGAAGGACCGCTTCATCTTTATACGCTTCTCCTTTTTCTCGGGAAGCCAGACGGATATCCGGTCGCCAACCTCAATCGAAAAGCCCGGTTTCTTCTCCCGGCTACCGTTCACCTTCACATCGCCTTTTCTAAGCAGTTTGTAAAGCGATGCCATCTTGAGCTCGTCAAAATTCTTCCTCAAAAACTTATCCAGCCGGTTAAAGTAATTCTCCTCGTTGACCACGATCTCTTTTCTCAACTTATCATCCCTTAAAAATACAGATCCATTCTAACGCCCTTGATGCCATCAAATGCGGTGTCTTTGAAGTTCTGAACCAGATATCCCCTGAAACTCGTCCGGGTCGGAAAGAAGGTGCGCGGATCGAAGAATCCCGCTGTGTCATCCGAGTGGGTTTTAATCGTCTCCCGAAGCGCCTCACGCGCAGCCACTCCGTATTGATCCGTTGAAAAGAGCACATCGGCCTTTGGAAAGAGTTTTTTAAAACGCCGGTCCTCGATGAACGGGTTGCCCGCTTTGTATTCATCACCAGTGACCGTGGCCTTTTGACCGTCGCCAAGAATCTCGTTCCCGAGTCTCTCCACCAGCCGCTGCGCCTTTTCGCTCTTGCTGTTTGAGAAAATCTCCTGAACCTTCTGGAATTTCAGAAGCAGTTCCTGACGGTTTTTCGAAGTATTGATCTTTCGCAGAAGCGTCCTGAGCTTATCGCCCTGGAAACGTTTCTTGTAAACATTCATTTTCTCCTGAATATCAGGGGCATAAGCCGCCGCACTTACCATAAGAGCGCCTCCCTGCAGATGAAAGAAACCAACCGCTGATTTGATTGGAACGATGAACCGTCGGTTCAGGAACTCAAAGAATGCAAAATGTCTTCGTTTTGTTTTTAAAACTCAAAGGCTATAATTTATAGCCACTACACCCCAGACCCTTCAATAAAAGTGGTACACAAGTTTGGTATTTCCAGATTATAAAAAAACCGTTCATCGCATTCAAGCAAAACATATCTTACTAAATTATACCACAGGTAACAGGAATTATGATTGAGGAGTACCGGTCTTGCACGTCTTGAGAAAAGCGTCCACCACCCGGGGATCAAACTGCTTCGAGGTCATCTCCCGAATCTCAGTGATGGCCGTCTCGGCACTGAGGGCCTTTCGATAAGGCCTGTCGGAGGTCATGGCATCAAAGGTGTCCGCCACGGCGATGATCCTTGAATAAAGGGGGATCGCCTCTTTCTCCAGGCCAAACGGATAGCCACGGCCGTCCCATCTCTCGTGATGATGCCGGATGGCGCTCACCATACCGGAAAGCTCCTGTGAGGTTCCAAGCACGTCCGCGCCCCAGTCGGGATGCTTCTTGATCGTCTCGTACTCCTCTTTAGTCAGTTTCCCCGCCTTGATGAGGATCTGGGTGGGAACAAGGATCTTACCGATATCGTGGACCAGCCCCGCCCAGTAGATATCCCGGAGTTCATGATCGTCGAAGAGACACCCCTCACCATTCTGCATCTCCCGGGCTATCCGGACAGCCCCCTCGGCGACGTTTTCGCTGTGTCCTTTCGTATAGGGGTCGTAGAGTTCGAGGATCTTGATCATCGAGAGGATCAACTCCTCCTGAAACCGTCCCTTGGCATGGAGCAGCCGCTTCATCCCGAGAAAGGCCGAGGCGATATTGGAAAAGGCATCCACGACCCGGACATCCGGATCGACAAACTCGACATCCTCTCCCTTTGGTGTGTCGACGGTCAGGACCCCCACACTCTGCTCACCAATACGCAGCTCGGAGATAATGGTATGCCCGATCGGCATCGAGGCCTCCTCCAGTCGTTTGTTCGTCTTCCCTCGAATCCGGTTCGTCTCCGGAGCGTTCAGGACATTCTCTATCACCTGTGTTCCTTTAACCTCCACATGATCCTGCTTTTTCAATTTAATCTGCTTGAGTTTCTCCAGGTCGTGCCCTCTTGTTGCCACAAACTGCCAGCGATCGTCATCTGTGAACAGAGAGACACTGCCGTACTCAGCCTTGTCGACAATATCAACCAGCATCTCCAGCAGATAATCGAGGTATTCCTCCTCGGAGAGGAGACTGGCCTTACTGATATCACTGGCCACTTCGAAGATCTCCTCCATGTTCTTGGTCATCTGCTCAAGTTGGGTATAAGAGGCCTCAATCTCCTCGTTACTCGCTCTCAGCTCCTCATTGGCCGCTGCGATCTGCTCCTGATAATTCTCGGATTCAATCAGCGCCTGCTTCAGATTGGTCGCCATGTCGTTAAAGGTGTTACTGAGCGTGTTCAGCTCTTCAATATCGCTCTCAGGCAGTCGAATATCGAGATTATTTTTGTCAAACCGGCTGATCAGGCTGATGGCATCCTCCAACGGTCTTGTTATCCGGGTGTCACTCCTGATGAGAATAAAGGTCAGGATCAGGATGCCGGTGATGGTAAACAGCCAGCCGAGTCCGGTCAGCATCCGGATGCTGAAGAAGAGCTTCTTCTCCGGGATGGAGAATATCAGCCGCCAGCCCCCGGTCCCGGGAATTCGCCGGTGGAAGGTGATCTCTTTTCGGTTGGCATCAGCGGTATTTTCAAACTCAAAAAACCCGAGGTCTTTGCTGAACATGTCCCCGTTGTTCTCGTTAAACGGGGTCTTTTCAACCGTATCCCCAAAGTAACCCTCCGGCTCGAGTTCCGTGTGACCGATGATCCGGTTTTCAGGATCCAGCAGAAGGGCATAGCCGTAGCCGTCGATGTTGATATCACTGATGATACCCGTCACCGTCTCCAGCGTCACCGTCCCACCGAACAGCCCTCTTTTCACTGTACCATCCGCTTGGTATTCAAGGGCCCGGGCAAAGACAATGATGGGGAGCCCGCTCTCCTTTGAGATGACCGGATCACTGACGTACTCAACAGCGCCCCCGTTGACAATCGCGTTAAAGTACTCGCGGTCCTCAATGTTGCGCTTGTTGCCCATGCACGTGTAGACAACGCCCTCTGAATCGGAGATGAAGAGCGTCTTGAAATAGCCATCCATCTCCTGGCATTTCATTTTAAAGGCTTCATTCAACGGTTGCTCCGGATCCAGACCACTGCCCATCGTCATGACGATGTTCTTGATCTCCGTGCTGCGGCTGTTGAACCAGGTTCCGATCTTTTCAGAATAGGCGCTCACGATCTGCAACCCGAGCGTATTCGTCCGGTTCTCCTGAACCTCGCTCATTCCCAGTGTCAGCAGCAGCGTTAAAAAGATGAAAAAGATTATCATCGGCGGCAGCGTCTTCTGCAGTAGCTTTGTTCTGAATTCCGTTGGTTTTTGATGACGGTTGTGTATTTTCATAACAGGTGTTCTCTCAACAACTCCCTTTAATCCATCCGCTTATCAGCACCCGGCCCTCTTGATCGTAAACAACACAGAGCTGGCCGGGGGCCACGGCAAACTGCGGTTCTTTGAACCCCACATGGAGGCGATCCCCGCTAACGGAGATCGACGCATCACAGAATCTTTGCCCGCTTCTCACCTTACATTTTAACATTTCATCTTCTTTCCTCATGATTAAATCTCTGTTAACCATATCATTCAATTTCTCCGCGATCAGTCCGGTGTCATCCATCTTTCCGCGGGGGGCCAGGAACACTTCTCCCGTTAACGGGTTCAGGGAACGAACAAAGAGCTTTTCTGAATACGAGATGCCAAGCCCCTTTCTCTGACCGATTGTGAACTGCCAGAATCCGTTATGTGTTCCAAGGGTCTCACCATTCTCCAGCATGAACTCCCCCGGCTGGGGACAAACGCCCGTCTTCCTCAAATATTGTCTGTAATCGTCGTCCGGGATAAAACAGATCTCCTGACTCTCACCCTTATCTGCCACCGGTATTCGGGCATCTCTGGCCAGTTCTCTGACCTGTTCTTTGTCGTATTCACCGAGTGGAAAGATCAGATCTCTGAGTCTCTCTTTTTTTATCCTTGCGAGGAAATAACTCTGATCCTTCTTCTCATCGACCGCCTGTTTCAGAAAGAAGCGGTCGTCATTCACCTCTATCCGGGCGTAATGCCCCGTTGCATAGTAACAGCCGGGATAACGCGCTCTCATCTTATCGAAGAGCAACCCGAACTTGATCGCCCGGTTGCAGAAGGCACAGGGGTTCGGGGTTCTCCCGGCCTCGTATTCTTCAACGAAGTATCTCTCGACCGTCTTCACGAAGACCTCAGACAGATCGATCAGATGCCATTCAATCCCGTACCGTTTGGCCAGTTTGGCGGCATCCTCAATGTCACTTTCGGACATGGTACCAACCTGCATGGTCACGCCGGCCACCTCATATCCCCTTTTTAAAAGGAGATGCAGGGCGACGGAGCTGTCCACACCCCCGCTCATGGCGAGTACCACCCGTTTATTCATCGTGGGCCCGCCCCTGAATGGAAAACACGTTGATCTCCGCGCTGTCCATACACAGAACGTATAATCGTTCCCCGACACTCATCGCCTTGATCGGATACGCTCCGACGGGATGTTCCTCGATCAGCGCGTAATCGTCCGAGAAGACCTGCAGGGTCTCATCGAAATTGGAAAGTGCCCCCAGATAGGGTCCCGGCATCATCTCCAAATCGAGGATGCCCTTCAACGAGGGGACTTTTCTCAAGCTTCCCTGCCCCATGTTATAAACAAAGAGACGCGGATCGCTCATGGAGGTAACGACAAGATCCCCCCCGGTTTGGATCATATCCATGATATGCGAATGCCCCTCCCAATCGACTAAGGATTTCACATCCTTGCTTCCCCAGTTGATCTCGTGAATGCCGGTGTCAAGATAGCCGGCGACCGCGTAACGCCCCTCGGCAAGCCGGATGACGTTTAAGGGCTTTTTGATCTTCCCCTCGATGCTCCAGCGGAAGATGGACGAGAGGTTGATGATGCCGATGGAATCCTCGAGCTCGAAATCCCTCGACCAGGTGTGATAGTTGTCGTAATAGGGCAGAATGGCGAGATCATCGAGGATGAAAAACTTGGGCACCCGACCCGTCAGCTCGAATTCCTGATACACCTTTTTCCTTCGGATATCGGCCACCTGAAGGTAGAACTCGCGCTGGGACACAAAATAAAGCAAGTCGCCCCGGACAATCGAATAGCCCGGGCCCGCCCGGACCGGCATCGCATGAGAAAAATCAAGAGACCTCCGATCGTAGAAGTCGAGCTTATGTCCCCAGAAATCCGAGACGATGACATAATTCGCCGAGATAGAACAGAAAACCGGATAGGCCGATTGATCCAGCTCATCGACCACCTGATTGAGCGTGGTATCCACCACTTTTACCGTTTCGTTCAGATAATCGACCACAAAGAGCCGTTCCAGCTCCTCATCCGGGAAGAGGTGAACGGGTTTGCCGCCGATCTCGATATCATCAATATGTAACAACACGGGTGCGGAGAAGAGTGCACCCGTGGCGAGTATCATCGTGAAGAGAAACCCTATTCGGAACGCAGCTGCAGATCGTATTTTTCCAGCACCTCACTCTGCCAGTCCTTGAATTCCCGGCTCAGTTGATTAAAGGAGGGCGATGTCCCCCCGGATTCGATATAGTCCTGTGCGTTCTCCTTGAGCCGTCTCGTGGTTGAATCAAAGGGATTCAGCAGGTTGAGATAATAGGCATATTGCCCGCTGTCGGATGATCTTGTTATATCACTCAGTAACTGGACATAGGTGTTGTGAAAACTGATGACCCGATCGACCGACGGAGAGATGTTGACAAAGTTCAGGATGAGACTCAGCACAATGAGGATCACACAG
>CAZVWW010000101.1:0-8637 GCA_964631265.1 uncultured Thermotogaceae bacterium | reverse complement strand
CCCTACCTCCTATGTCTCAAAAAATCAAGACACACATATGCAAAATCAACCGGGCTCTCATAAATGAGATAATGGGAATTTCCCCTGAAGAAAACCAACCAGCTGTTTTCAAAAACTGAAGCCAGTTTTAATGAATCCCCGGGATCCAGGATGTTGTCCGCACGTCCGTGAATGAGTAACACTTCATTTTTGATTGATTCAAAAACCGTTGGGTCTACCTGCCAATCCACTACGATATCTAATTGCTTCTTGACAGGTCCTTCTGTGGGGAGCTCAGCATTTGCATGTTTATTGAGATTCTCCAATGAACTGGTGGTATCAACAGATGTGGCATTCAAAATAGCCCGGTCAATCCTCTCGGGATGATGCATAAATATGTATTGAATAAAGACCGTTCCCATTGAATAACCCAGCATATGGGTTTTTTCAAGTTGAATGGCATCCATGAAGGCGATCACATCTTCTGAAAGCATCTCATAGGTAAAGGGTTTGACCGTATCCGTTGAATAACCCATGCCGCGATTATCCATGAGGATCACCTGGTATTCATGCGAGAGCATGTCAATAATGGTTTGAGGCCAATCGGCCATGGTGCCTCCCAATCCCATCAGCAATAACAAAGGTTCTCCCTCGCCGATGACTTTGAAACCCATTTTGATTTCACCGGTATCCACTTGAAAGATCCTGTTACCGTATTCGTCATACCCCGCATGTTGCCCGGGAAGGGTAATCCCAAACACAGAAAAGCCAATCAAAAATACTACTAACAACAAAAAAGTCTTTTTCATTCTATTTCCTCCTTTTGATCTTTGACATCGGATCCCTGCAGTCCCTGTGGTATTGATTCCAAAGTCTTCTAATGATAAAAGTTGATGTTATTTTCTCATTTTAAGCACAGCATCATGTATAAGTACAAACCCGTTCGTTGAGGTCAAACATCGACTGATCGCCTTATGAAAATTATCAAGCTTGCTTTGTTTTTTCATAAATGACCTTTCCCTCATTTTTGATGGTTTTGTAAAAGGGATCTTTTTCCCTATCTTCTAAAAAGACCGGATCTATCTTCTTGAGCGTATTAATCTCTTCAATCCGGTCATAAATGCGGGCTTTGTCCAAATCTGTGAGCTTGTCTGAAACAATACCGATATCATAATCGCTTGTTGAAGCATCATCACCACGAGCCCGTGAACCGAACAATATGACTTTCTCGATATTAAATTTGCTTGCAATATCCCTTATAATCTCAATGACTGGGTCTTTCATCAATGTTATATCCCCTTTAATCAAGATAGCGGAATCACTGTCATTATATCACTAAGTCTTTGTTTGGCAACGAGACCCATTTACATTTTAATATTACAGTACAGAAAACACCAAATGCTCTGAAATCTTGATTCTTCCTATTCTATGATAAAATAAGAATATTACGAGGAGTACTAATACCTCAAGTTGTGCGTGAATGGAATGGCACTGTTCATAAACCGGATTTTTCAGCTAATGATTCAGTTTTTATGGGGAGTTTCGGGAAGGAGTCCAATTTATAATATGGGATATGACATAGAATCGAACGAACTTACAAAGGAGTGAGATAAATGGCCAAAAATGATGTCTATCGTCTTAAGGTTTATTTAAAAGGGATCAAACCACAGATTTGGAGGCGAATTGAAATACCGGGTGATGCCACTTTCTGGGATTTGGCATCAGCCATCATGGATGCAATGGGATGGGAAGGGTATCACTTTTTTGATTTTCATGTGAAGGTCCCCGGTACAGATATTCATGAATATATCGGTCATCCATCAGAAGAATTTGAGGAGACACTTCCGGCGTGGGAAATAAAATTAAGTGATTATTTAATGAGAGAAAAAGATAAATGCGATTTTATATACGATTATGGCGATAACTGGCAACATGTCGTTCGATTGGAAGCCATTCACAAAGCAGATGATGCGATTTCCTATCCGGTTTGTCTTGGCGGGAAGCGCGCATGTCCGCCGGAAGATTGCGGGGGTGTGCCGGGATATCAAAAGCTTCTCACGGCCCTTAAAAATCCGGAACTTGAAGATTCCCAGTTCGTACTTGAGTGGGTGGGGGATTCATATGATCCAAGTCAGTTTGATAAAAAGAACGTTGTTTTCCAAAATCCGGATAAGCGTTTCCCGGAGTATTTCGGCTTTCCAAAACCGGGCAGCTTTATCAGTCAAGTACAATCCGAACTCCAAAACACGAACAGCCAGGCCGATTATTCGTTGCACAAACTTCTCAGCGGGATGCTGAAAAGGGAACTGGTGATCATTGCCCGGAATCACATGATTGATAAACCTAACAAAATGAAAAAAGCACAACTTGTGGATACATTAAAAGTGGTTATTCCGAATCATTTTGCCTCAGAATTCCCCTTTTTTACACCGGATCAAATCATCTTGATGATGGGGTCAATAGAGAACAATCAGGAGCGATTTGAGTCAGAGGGAATTTCATTAGAAACATTCACGGAGCAAATCCCCTATATAAAATCTCTTAATACAGACTTAGCATCGGTGAGAAAGAATTTGATCCAAAATCAGCCGGGTAGTGTTTTGGAGCTCCGTTCATTTGGCTATTTGTTTTTGAAAGGTGATCCGATGACAGACGGTCTTTGTATGCCGGCAGAAATTCAAACGGTTCTCATTATGCATCTTCAACAAAACGGGGACAAAATCAGGGATTATCAGCTCCTTCAAGTGTATATCGTTGCCTTGAGCAATCTGTACGGTTATTTAAGTTTTAAACAATTGCACAAGATCTTCAAAAAATATTCCGGCAGCGGGTTGCCATTTGAAGAAATACAAGAATACATAGAGAAGCTTGCCGAAAGAAGCTACGACATCAGCACTGATGTTAAGTACTTTTATACCAACGATCTGGATACGGTTGAATACGAGGTCATGGCCAACTTCGATGTTGCACGTGATTATTATTTTCCAACTCCGGATGAAATCATAACCTATGCAGAATCCAGGTGCTGTTCTCAAGCCATGGAAACTTTAAAAAAGATCGAAACACTGATACTAAATAAAACGGTGATCGAAGATGTATTCGGCGAAAAAAGTTTCACTTTTACCGAGGCAATGCAAAATGATCACAAAGAAATATTAGATGATTACGCGGCAATAGTTGATCAGATATTGATTCTTTCAAAAATGGGGGAGGGATTGTATCAACTTCTCGCAACACTGGATTATTACAGCTGCCAATTCGACAGAAAAAACGATCTGAAACGATGTTGTCAATTGTTTTTGGAATTGCAGCAAAAAACTCGAATATGGCCTCTAAAAGGGCATCGGTATTCAGATTTAAAATAGGGTTCAACAATAAAATGCGCAAATCCCGGTCTCGCACCGACTCCCCCGGGTCGGTGCGAGACCGGGAAGGTTATTCAGCAGCCCCTAAATATTTGTTTAGTTTTTCGCTATATTGACTTAAAGATGGTAGTATATAATGATAGTATTAGCTGCAATAATAATCAGAATGCATATTAATAAGCATTGAAAGGTGTTGGCAATGCCTGATCAAAAAATGGTTTCCTTTGTGAAAACAATTATGGACGGGGATCAAACAGGCGCGTTAGAGGGCGTTAACGCCTTAATTGAATCCGGTTATGAGAGGAAGGAAATTGTCACAGCCGGAGTAGAGGAAGCGATGAACCGTTTGGATGCCAAATGTACGGTTCAGCAGTTTAACCTGCTTGAGATAATGCTTTCCGGGCGGGCTGTCATGGAAGTGATGAAAAGACTCTACCCTCCTGATTCCCCGGTTCCGGCCAATAAGGGCATCATAGTCCTGGCGACGCTGGAGGGGGATGTCCATGATTTAGGAAAGTCCATTGTTAGCATGATACTGACTGCCAAGGGATATCAGGTGGTTGATTGTGGTAAGGATTGTCCGGTTATCCGTCTGATGGAAACGGTTGAGAGAGTCAACCCTTTGGTGATCGGTATCAGTGGATTGATCACAACGGTTGTTCCACTTGTCAGAACCGTTAAAGACGAACTGGAAGAGAGAGGACTGCCCGGAATCAGGGTTATTGCAGGCGGGTCAACCTTGAAACAAATCCCGGCTGAACAGCTCAATGTGGACTTCGTTGCTGAAACGGCCTTTGATTCTGTTAAGTTCATCGAAACCCTGCGGACTGATTCGCTATGAACTCTGTTGAGAGAATACTGGCTGCTGTCGATTTCAAACAGGTTGATCGAATCCCGGTCATTGCTCAGGTATTTGCCCATGCCGCTACATATGGTGATGTACCGCTGGATCAATACTTGCGCGATGGTCAGACACTTGCCGAATGTCAAATAAAAGCCCATCAACAACACGGATACGATGCAACTTTTGCCCTGATGGATTTGTTTGTGGAAACAGAGGCGCTTGGCACTCAATTGACGTACTTCAAATCAAAGTATCCGCAGGTTAAACACTATGTCCTGAACAACATAAGTGATATTAAACGGCTTAAATTTCCCGATCCCGAAAAGGACGGCCGGATGCCCGAACTGTTAAAAGCGGCAGGCATTCTGAGGGAGAATTCGGGGAATGAAACCCTTGTGGTGGGAACCGTTGCCGGTCCCATGACGCTTGTTACACAACTCCTTGGGATAGAAGCCGCACTTTATATGGCCGTCGATGAAACGGATAGCTTTTTACGTCTGCTGGATTTCAGTACAGAGGTGGCGATCCGTTTTGGCATTGCTCAATTGGAGGCTGGCGTCCATCTGCCGGTTGTCTTTGACCCGTCCTCATCGCCCGAAGTCATTCCGCCGCAATTCTATCGGGAATTCATCGTTCCGAGATTGAAAAGACTCTTCAGCCTTCTGAAGGAGGCCGGAGCAGTTTGCAATTGGCTTCACACTACGGGCAATACGGAACAAATTCTTCAATATTATCCCGAAATGGGGGTTGAACTTGCCAATATCGATTATGTCGTTGATATGCAAAAAGCGATGGAGCAGCTACCTGAAACGTGCATTGATGGTAATCTGACACCATTATCATTTTTGATGGAACCGGAGAAAAGAATAGAAGATAAGACCCTCGCCCTGTTAAACCAATGTTCGAATCGACGGGGATTCATCCTCTCTTCGGGATGCGAAATACCTTATGAGGCCAACCCGGGGAATATAACGGCAATGATACGTTCTGTCAGAGAAGCCGGGTGATCACTTGCCTGTTATAACACTTCATCTCAACAAGACCTTCAACAAAATCACTTTTACTCAAGGGGAGTCCCTGCTGAATATCTTAAATAAAAAGCAACCGTTGGTCCGATCCAACTGTATGGGAATGGGGTCTTGCGGTCTTTGCCATATCCGTCTGATTAAGGGGGACGTGAATCCTCCGACTGAGACAGAAAAGGTTCATTTGAATCAAAAGGAATTAGAGAAAGACATGCGATTGGCTTGTCAGATCCACCCCCGGGGGGATCTGGAAATTGTCATCCTGTCTCCGGCAAAGCGACAACTCTGGACAGCCCTCCAAGTTGAAAAAGACTGGCGCCAACTCGCCCCTCCCGCAACATCTGTTGAAAAAGCATCATCTGATGTTGTCAATCCATATGGGGCAGCTGTTGATATCGGGACAACACATATTACAATTTCCCTGAGCTCTCTAAACCATGCAATCAGAATCGCCGGCCGATACGGGATTAATCCGCAAATGTCCTATGGCACGGATATCATGACCCGATTAATTGAGGCAAACAAAGACGGAAAAACGGCTGAAAAAATGAGGACCCTTCTCTTTGATGCTATAGCCGATGCTTTACTGGATATATCCGGAAAAGAAGGGATTAACCTTCATCAGGTAAACCGCTTGATGGTCGTCGGGAACACGGCCATGCTGGCTCTCCTGTCAGGTAAAAACTATGATCGGTTGCTGAAACCCGGGAACTGGATGACGTACATTGACTGCCTGCCTGAAGATACCTCGAACTGGCGTTTCTTACTTGGAATACATCACCAGGCATCAATAGAAGTGATACCACCGCTGGCCGGCTTTGTCGGATCGGACCTTTTGAGCGGGGTGATTTATACAGAAATGACAAAAGATCACGCAAAGAAGTTGTTGATCGATTTCGGCACAAACTCTGAGATCGCATTGTGGGATGGCAGACAACTCAAGGTCACATCAGCAGCCGGAGGACCGGCCTTTGAAGGTAGCGGATTAAGTTGCGGATATCCGGCTGAGCCGGGTGGGATCAACGCCTTCCGCTTTGACAATAATACTATTGACTTCTCAGTTATCGGAGACGTTGAACCTCGTGGTATCTGCGGTTCCGGGATCATTGATCTGATTGCCGGACTGATTGCAAATGGAAGGTTGAACAAACTTGGACAGTTAACGGATTCCGTCGGTGCTTTTACAATTTCAAAAGGTCAACCCCCAATTGCTTTGAGTAAAGGGGATGTCGATATCGTTCAAAGGGCCAAGTCTGCCGTTGCAACCGGTATCCGTGTACTGTTGATGGACTCGGGTATCGATTATAGAGAATTGGATAAGGTGTTGATCAGCGGTGCCTTTGGAAGCTTTTTGAATGTGGATAATGCCAAAAGCATAGGGCTGTTGCCCCCTTTGGATAATGACCACTTTGAATTGACCGGTAACACGGCATTGAAGGGTTGCGAACTGCTTTTGAGCTCTCCAAAAGCCTATGATAGCGTTATCAGAACCAGAGACGAGGCTGCAATGATCAACCTTTCAAAGACGCCGGACTTTGACCGGTTTTTTCTGGAAAATCTATACTTACAACCCATGAACTGAAAGGGTGTCTGTTTTGCAGATAAAAGATCTTAATGACAACCAAATGATGGAAGCGACCATCAAGGTCGCCCAGTATTTGTCAAGTCTCACATCCCGGCAGGATGTAACGACTGAGATGGTAAAAGTCCTATATAACTTCTTCAATGCCGACTTTGCCGCTTTTGGACAAAGGGATTCAGACGGGAAGATTAACATCTGCACGCCGGGTTTCCCCGAAAATACCGATTTGAGTCAGGAAAACCTGCCTTATCCTGCTATGAAAAAAGCCGTGAAAACGGTTCTCGAGGAGGGCTTTTTCACGCAGGAACAGTATACCAGGCCCAAAGAGATAACCGTTGCGTTCTTTCCCGTTAAGAAAGAGAACAACCCGCTCAACGTGATGATGATCGGGCATCTTTCACAAGAACCGATCCCCAAAAAGGTTTTAAATGTTTATCTCGCTGTCGCCGGCCTTGCCAGCACCACTGAAGAGCGCCTTTCATCAGAACGGGAACTGAAACAGCATCGCTATCACCTGAAACAATTGGTCGATGAACGGACAAAAAGCCTTCTGGAGGCCAATGCAAGACTCGAGGAAGAAATCAAAACCCGAAGGAAGGCACAGGAAAAAGTGATGTCCCTTTTGGATGAAAAGACATTGATCTTGAAAGAAGCCCATCATCGAATCAAAAACAATATGAATACCATGTATGGTCTGCTCTTCTTGAGGGCGGATTCGATTGACAATGCAGCATGCAGCCGAATTCTTGAAGATGCGGCCAGCAGAGTGCGCAGTATGATGATTCTTTACAACAAACTGTACAAAAACGACGATCAAACCGAAATGAGTTTCAAGAATTTGGCTACTTCGCTCTTCAACGATATCTTCAAACTCTTTCCGGATAAAAGCCACATCCGGAAGGAAATCATCATTGAAGATTTCATACTAGATGCCAAGCGCTTGATGCCGGTCAGTATCATCCTCAACGAAATGATAACGAACTCAATGAAATACGCCTTCAATGACCAAAAAGAGGGCACGATCAAGCTGGAGGCCTTTAAAAGAAATGACAGCGTCACACTTGTCTATTCAAACAACGGCCCCCCAATCCCGGAATCAGTGACCTTTGAGAATTCGGGAGGTTTTGGCATGCAGTTGATCGCCAGTCTGGTGGAACAGCTCTATGGGACGATACGGATCGACAGAACCCATGGCACCAGCTTTATCATTCAATTTGGAGTGGACTTGGTATGACAAAAATCGGATATACGTCGGGAACCCCCTCTTTGTCTTTTCCTAAGCATTCAAATGAGGTTGTATAAAAATGATGAAGATGAACAAAGCAAAGAGAAGAAACTACACCACCCCGGAGTTTTACAGGATACTGGACGTTGCCTTTGCCTCTATGAAAGACTTTAAAAGAGCCAAAGAGGCAAGACTCATAGACGATGCCCTGCAGGACAAACTCATGCTTGCTGTGACAGAGGTCAACGGTTGTGAGCTCTGCAAGGTCTTTCATACCAAAAACGCCCAAAAGCATGGTATATCTGCAGAGGAGATCGGTTTCTTGAACACAGGTGTTATAACAGATTTCGATGAAGAAACTGAAGCGCTGACCTTTGCAAGGAGATACGCTGAAAAAAGGGGAACCTTTAGTCAAGCGGACTGGAAACATCTGAATGAAGAATATGGGGAAAAAAAGGCCAGGGGCATACTGGGGGCGATCAGGGTCATCATGATGGGAAACACCGTTGGGATCGCCTCCGGCGATCTTTTCAAGAGATTGAAATTGACCCCCCCGAAAGGCAGCAGCTTTTTGAATGAGATCTCAATTCTGCTGTGTATGGTCCCCTTCCTGATCA
>CAZVWW010000100.1:0-8687 GCA_964631265.1 uncultured Thermotogaceae bacterium | reverse complement strand
GTCAGGGGATGGTTGTAGAGTTTGTTCAGCACGGAAAACGGGACGGTGGCGATATGGCAGCCGGCCTTGGCGACCTGGAAAATGTGTTTTGGATGCCGGATGCTCGCCGCGATGACCTCGGATTCAAACCCGTAATTGACGAGGATCTGCATGATATTTTCCACAAGGGTCAATGCGTCCCAGGAGGTGTCATCAATCCTTCCGAGAAACGGGCTGATATAGCTGGCGCCGACCTTTGCGGCAAGTAAAGCCTGGGATGGTGAAAAGACAAGGGTCACGTTGGTCTGGATCCCCTCGTTCTCAAGATGGGCAACCGCCTTGATACCGGCCTCCGTCATCGGAATCTTGACCACCACATTCTTTGCAATGGCTGCGACCTCTCTGGCCTGACGCATCATGCCCTCATAATCCAATGCGATGACCTCTGCGCTGACAGGTCCGTCCGTGATCTCACAGATCTTCCTGATATGCTCCTTGAAATTGTTGACCCCTTCTTTGGATACGAGCGAAGGATTTGTTGTGACTCCGTCCAGTATCCCCATTTTATCGGCCTGTTTGATGGCCTCAAGATTGGCAGTATCGATGAAAAACTTCATTTTGATTCCCCCTTTACGTTTTTTATCAGTCCATTATAACAAATCAAATGCCTCCTTTTTCAAATGTGGAGGTTTACTCCGGCCTGTTTTTTGTTATAATATCGAAAGGTAGAATATCAAACTGAAAAGAGATTAGAATGCGTAAAAGTGAGAAAATCAAGAGAAGACTGAGTTCCTCTCAGAGCATTGCAGCAGGGACACTCTCAATAATGTTCTTTACCGTCCTCTCAAAGGGACTGGGATTTGTTCGGGAGATGGTCCTGGCCGCCAATTTCGGAACCAGCTGGAGACTCGATGCACTGATTGTAGCAATGGATCCGGCCTTGAAGATTGGAGGGTTGCTCTCCTCCGCCATCGCATCGATGATGATACCGATCTTCGTCAATCTGAGAGCCAACCGTGATAACAAAGCTCTAAAAGAATATACATCCGGGATTATACTGATCACAGCCATGCTCCTGCTCGCCTTTGGTTGTTTGTTGACGTTCTTCCCGGAGTTTTTTGTCAGACTCTTTGCCCCCCGTTTTAATCCGGAGGAAACCGCATACGCCATACGCAAGATGAGGATTATGGGGTTGCTTCCCCTGCTCCAGGGATTTAACACACTGGCTTCATCTGTACTAAAGTCAGAGAAGAAATACATGCTCTATTCATCCGTGCAGTTGATTTTCAACATCGTTGCAATTCCGACGATCATTTTGTTCGCCCCTTTCTTCAGTGAGGCGAGTTATCTTCTCGCCTTCATCGTCGGCACCTTTCTGATGAATCTCGCCTTTCTTTATATTATCAGGGGAAAGCTTCAACCGGTAGGCTTTCGGGGAGTATTGAAGAATCCGGCCATCCGGGAAACGCTGGTGCTTGCCCTGCCGCTGATCATGTCGGGAAGTCTGGGGATCATCAACAACATCGTCGACAAGGCGTTTGCGTCATCTCTGGCGACGGGAAGTATCTCTTCTCTCCGGTATGCGCAAACGATGAAGGGAATGATAACATCTATCGTTGTCGGCAGTCTCATGACAACGGTCTTCACCGAGCTGTCTGAATCCGGTGGAAAAAAGGATCATTCTGCCCTGGAGTTCAGGCTTCGTAAATCGAGCACGGATCTGCTCAATTTCCTGATCCCTCTGACGGCCTGGGCGGTCCTCATGGCAAGGCCTCTGATCGCCCTCTTTTTTGAACGCGGTGAATTCACAGATCGTTCAACAACGATTGTATCCGCGGCTTTCATTGGATACAGCCTGACGATCGTCATCGCTCCTGTGGGGCAGCTCATATCCAAGACGTTTGTGGCCTTTAAAAAGACTTACCTGACATTTTTTATTTCTTTGATGAGTATCGGGTTGAATTATCTCTTTAACTTTTTACTGATCCAACGGTTCAATACGATGGGGATTGCGATAAGCACATCGCTTGTCTCCATCATCAATATCCTCATCCTTTATTATCTTCAAAGACGGATCTTTCATATCGACTTTCTGGATAAGGAAGGGATTGTTAAAAACGTTATTATTGCCGTGATCTTTTTTGTCCCATTCTACATACTGAGAGGGCGGATGAACTATGCTCTCTGGCTGATCATCATGAATCTTGTATTTTTAGTGATCTTCTATCTGATGAACAGAGCCATCATTCAAACGATTATCTTGAAAATCAAAAATATCAAAAGGATGTGATTCTATGAGATTGTCCGGAAAAAAGATATTTATAATTGTACTGCTGATACTTGTCGTATTTGTGTCAGGCTTTCTCCTTTGGGCCAATGATACACTTGAAGCTGAAGAGGGGGCTTTAGAGGCTTTAAAGGGGAATAAGGATGTGAAAGTGAGAACAGATTCATACATAACCTTTGAACCGGAAGAGAAGACAAAAACCGGGTTCATCTTCTACCCCGGAGCCAAAGTGGACCCGGAGGCCTATGCGCCCCTGGCTCTCGAAATGGCTGAAAAAGGCATTTTTACTGTTATAACGCCGATGCCGCTGAACCTCGCCATCTTTGGCGTTGATAAGGCCCTGGGTGTAATGAACAACTATCCTGAAATTGAGAACTGGTTTTTCGGAGGGCATTCACTTGGCGGGGCCATGGCGGCACAATTCACACACTCCAATCCCCGAATGATAAAGGGACTGGTTCTATTAGCTGCCTATCCGGCCAAGAACAGTAAACTGAACACGAGTAACACACCGGTACTCTCGATTTATGCCTCTGAGGATGGATTGGCAACCCCGGAGAAGATCAACAATTCAAAGCAGTATCTTCCCGAGGATACAGAATTTGTCCTGATTGAAGGGGGGAATCATGCTCAGTTTGGCGATTACGGAGAGCAAAAAGGAGACGGTACAGCAATGATTCCGCATGAAGAACAACGCAGGATTACGGTGAAGAAGATAATCGACTTCATCGAGGAGAACGAATAAAACAGAAAGGATGGTCTATATGGGAGCAGTTATCTGTGCAGGAGAAGCGCTTTTTGATATGATCTCGCAGGAAAGAGGAAATGGCATCGGAGGGACCACGAGCTTCATGAAAAGGATCGGGGGCTCGCCCTTTAATGTCTGTATCGGCGTATCAGAGTTGGGAGAGGAAGTGTCATTCTTTTCCGGGATTGGCGATGACAGTTTTGGCCAGGTCCTTTTGGATTTTATGAGAGAAAAACAGATCAATATGAACAACACCGCTATTCAAAAGAGAAGAAAGACATCACTGGCCTTTGTGGCCGTTGATCACGAGGGAAAGGCGGAATACGAATTTTATCGGAACGGAACGGCGGATGTGGCGTTAACCGAAGCGTTTGCTGAGCAAGTTGATCTGACAGACGTCACCCTTTTTCATTTTGGCTCATTGGCCATCCTTGACCAACCCGGCGCTAAGGCCTATCTCAGACTATTTGAACGGGCAAAGGGTTCTGGAATTACAACAACCTTTGATCCCAATGTCAGACCGCTTTATATTGAGAACAAAAGCGACTATGTCAAATTGATCAAAGATATTGTGGAACGGGTGGATGTCTTAAAACTGAGCGATGAAGACCTCGAGTACCTGACCGGAGAAAAAGATGTTAAAAAGGCCGTCGATGCCTTGCCGAAAAATAAGAACCGGCTTGATTTCATCACGTTGGGAAAAGAGGGCAGCCTTATTCATTATAATGGGCAGTTTGAAAGGATCCCCGGCTATAAGGTGGCTGTAAAGGACACAGTCGGGTGTGGAGATTCCTATATGGCAGGACTGATAAAGAGCCTGAACGATATGCCAGAAAACGGCGGGAGATTTGAGTTGATGAGGAAAGCCGCGTCGTTTGCGTCAGCCTGTTCGGGACTGGTGGCCACCAAAGAAGGAGCCGCCACGTCCATGCCTTCCGAAAAAGAGGTCCGGGATTTCATGGCGCGAAACCAATGAAACAAACAACTTTGGAGAAAAATTGCTGACAATAAAGTGCGCGGCTTGCAGAAAAAAGATCATGAAGTATAAAAAGATTGGCCGGGGTCAACTGTTGAAATGTATAAAGGCCAGAATCGTTAAGGTCTACAACATGACAGTTGAAGACGGCTATCTGAAGTGCTCAAACTGCGGGAATGTGATCGGTATTGAAAAGGGCGATCATTATAAAATGCATAAAAAGCGTTTTACCTGTTCGGGGAAGAAGTTGAGGCGATAAAAAAGTATGCCGTTGTCTGAAAATAAAAAATATATAAAAAGTGAATGTATGAACAATATATACTAACAAGTCGTATTTTATGAAAATTTTACTATAACTACATCCTCTTTCCATATCGTTTAATCCAAATATAATCTGAAGAGTATATAATCATTGTATCAGGCAAAAATGGATAGGAGGTTTTTGATATGAAAAAGCGGCTTATGATCGGTATGGTTTTCATATTTGCTATATTATTCTTTTCCTTAGGGTGTATGAGCGGAGGTGTAACTTCGCCGACTGAGAACAGGGAACCTACTCAGCCGGTTCTTCATTCTCCCTCTGACGGAGAAGCCGGGTTGACCGGGAATGTTTCTCTCAACTGGCTTCAGAGCAATGATCCGGATGGGGATTCGATAGAATACAGAGTCTATTTTGCCCGTGAAGTGAGCAGGCTCGGAAATGATTATGAAACGGTGAATAATCAGACGGGCATTGAATTAAATGGACTTGAATCGGGAACCTGGTGGTGGAGAGTTGAAGCTGTAGATTCTCAAGCGGGACTTTCCGATACCAGTGAGATCTGGCATTTTACGGTGGGAACCAGCTCGAAACCGGAGGCCAGTGCGGAAGAAGATCCCGATTTGATGGTTGAAAGTATTACGGATGAGAGTTTCACTTTGAACTGGCCTGAGTATTCGGATTCAGAGGATACCGACAACGAAGTTGAATACGAGATCAATGTCGTCGAAAAAGACAATTCTGCCGGACAGAGAGGGTTCAACATAGCTTTTAACGCAACAACAACGGACACAGAACTCTCAGTTACGGGGCTTGAAAAAGGGAAAGAATATCGATGGGTTGTACTGGCTAAAGCGGAGAACGGAAATCAGTCGAAGATAGGGGAATCAGAGTGTAAAACAGGCAATAATCCACCTCAACCACCAGAAATTGTAGCTCCTCAAGATGGAGGAACGGTTGACGGGACAGCGGTGACACTTGAATGGACAGCCCCTGAGGATGCTGACGGGGATGAGATCAAATACAACGTTTATATGGATATAGAAGAAGACACTGAGAAGCTACTCATGAAAAACACAACCGCCACAACCCTTTTAGTCGACGATCTACAGCCGGGCACTACTTATTTCTGGAGAGTTTTTGCAAAAGACTGTTCCGGAGGCAAATCTGTTGGGGATACATGGCATTTCACAACTGCCGGAGAGAGGACTGGGATTCCGGTTGTTGAATGGGAAGAGATCCCGGACTCTACAATCAACAAGCGGGAGTTTACATTCGAATGGAGTGCTGAGGATTCAGACGGCGAAATCGTGTTATATGAGTACAAGAAAGAAGTCATAGAAGGTGAAAAGCGAAAGCACAATGTTTGGAAAGAAACCGAAAACGCAAGCTATACCTGGAGGAATATCCCGCCTGTTGCCAATCGCTTCTCCGTGAGAGCGATTGATAACGACGGACAATATTCAGAAATCATCGAGAGCACATTCGTCTGTGACATTGCGAAACCGGAACTTGAATGGACTTCGAAACCTTCGGAGACAATCGAGGAAAATTCATTTGAGTTTGAATGGCAACTTATCTCAGAATCTGATATAAAAACATACAAAGTCAAAAAGGAAACATTCGGTCCGGAACATGGAAAAAAGGACTATAGCAGCGGATGGTTTTTCATCGAAGAGGACTCCTATGAATGGGAGGAGATCCCCGAGGGACGGAACCGCTTCTCCGTTAAGGCGAAAGACACGGAGAACAAGTACTCAGACCCCCTGATTGTTGAGTTCACTGTTACAGAAGTTGAAGAAGAGGACGAGGAAGAGAATGTGGATGATCTACTCTTCATCCATCATTCATGCGGTCAAAACTGGCTCAACCACAGCTTGAATAACGCGTTGTTGGAAAAAGAGTATATCGATGAAAGAAACGATATCACCTATGGGGTCACAATGACACCTGATAATGGCAGACCAGCTTCATTGGGTGGAACTCCGGGAGATAGAACAGACATGAATCACTGGATCCTCTGGTTTAATGACTATCTTGAATCTGTTAAGGAAAAGGGAAGTGAAGACGGAAGAAACAGGATCATTATGTTTAAGAGCTGCTATCCAAACAACGCTGTTTCGTCAGAGGGAAGCACCCCCGGCGATCCCTTTTCCGGTGAAAAGACAGTGGAAAATTACAAGGCTGTCTTCACCTATCCGGATGGAACAACGGAGTATGAAAGAAATGGATACACTTACAAAGCATTGGAGGAGATATTCGCCGAGAACCCGGATATACTCTTCATCTTTGTAACAGCACCACCTCAGTGCTGGGCTGATGCTGATCCTGAAAACGCAAAGAGAGCCAGAGATTTCTATACCTGGCTGAAGGATGAGTGGTTTCAGCAATATCAGGAAGACAGCGAAGAGATAAACAATGTCGCAATATTTGATTGGTTTGACGTTCTTGCTTACGGGGAAGATGCAACACAGCACGCCAACATGTTGAAAGAGAAATACGGGGGGAACACCGGTGACAGCCATCCGAATGCTCTTGCAAACAGCGAATCGACAGAGTTGTTTGCGTCTGGGGAAGAGAATCTTTTGGATCGTTACTGGAGAACCTACGACGAGTAGTTTTTTTGAGGATGTTCCACTAATAACCGTTTATGGTTAATAGTTATAATTTTAACCGTAAACGGTTATTTTTTGGGGTGTCATTCCACCTGCTATCCACTGATATACTCAAATAACCCGGATATAGAGATAGCTGTGTAGATCAGGAGCAATCCAAGCACCCAGTTGAAGATCTTTCCGTATTGTGTGAAGAATCTTTTGAAAAGCGTTCCGGAAAACCCCCAGAGTGCAACGGATGAAAAAGCAACGGCTGCAAGAAATCCTGAGAATAGCCCAAGTATCAAAAACGATTGAAAATAGGGGAGGATGAACGTTGACGTAACCGTTATACCGAAGATAAGCCCCTTCGGATTTAAAAACTGGATCAGTGTGCCGGTTATATAGGAAATTGTCTGTTCCTCTTCCTCTTTTTCCTCCTCGGCTATCTCATCGCTGTCCTTTGTTTTGATGATCATGATAGCAAGATAGATCATATAAGCGGCCCCGATAGGTCCCATGATCTGCTTGAACACCGGAATGTTCTCGTAGAGCAGAAGGTTGAAATAACTGCTCAGAATAAGGATGACAAACACACCCGTAAAAACGCCCATCATAAAATCGAGTGTCTTTCGAAAGCCGTGTTTTTTGGCATGCGCCATGGACATGATGTTGTTAGGGCCGGGGGTATACATGACAATTGCAACATATGAGATAAAGCCAAACAGATCGAACATCTTCTTCTCTCCCATTTTTCAAAAAAGAACCTCCAGGATTTGCTCGTTCCACTCTCCTGTATTAAGGTCAAGTATACCAAAAGTACCGGCGAAATCCCAAAAGATCCACGAGATGCCATATTCATCGGCCTGCTCTTTGACAAAACGTGTCCATCTTCTTCTTGACGGGGTGTCAATAATCTCATAAGTGCCGAATTCGCCCATAACAACGGGGATACCGGTCTTAAAGGACCAGTCCCTGGCCTGCTTCAAACGGTTTTTGATAGGCTTTGGGCCCGCCGGGTTGAAGAGATAGGGTAAGGTGTTATACTGCTCAAACCATCGGGCAAAGTCAGGGTTCTCTTTTGCTGCCTCGACGGGTTCAATTGGTTCAGAGGGTGGACCGGGCCAGGTTATTCCCGTTGTCTGATATTCCTCTCCCAGCCATGGAGCCCCCTGATGGGTGAAGAGATAGGGTTCGTAAAAATGAAAGGTGGCGATGATTCTCTCAGTCTCTTCGGGCAGCTGAATGTTGTCGAGGGACTGGCTCAGTCCCCATGGGTAGCCGGTTATCATAATCCACCTGTCCAGATCAATCTCTCTGATCCTTCTTACAGCCTCTAGTTGGATCGCGTTCCAGCTCTCAACCGTTAACTGGCCCTCTGGCTCGTTGAGAAGTTCGAAGATCAGTTCCGACCCGTAATCCTCGAATCTAACGGTGAGTTGGTCCCAGATGGCGTAGAATTCTTGCTTGTTTTCATCAGGTCTGTCAAGGAGTTCGCGGAAATTATGAACGTCGATGATGACAGTGAGATTTTGCTCAACAGCCCATTCAACGAGCTGATCAACACGGTTGAGCAATTGAGGATCAAGAGTATACGGCGGGGCGGAATCTACATAAGCTGAGAATCTTACCGGGATTCTGACGCTTTTAAAGCCTTTTTCGGCAATCTCTTCAAAAAACCATTCCTCTATCACAACCCCCCATTCTCCCTCTGTCGGGGCTTCAAGCGCACCGGAAATATTGATCCCTCTGTTGATGTGTGCCGTCGGGATGTCTATAGCTCTCTCCGAGCATGATGTCAGGAATATTGGAATGATTGCAAATATGGCAATAATTCTAAGCAT
>CAZVWW010000099.1:0-8835 GCA_964631265.1 uncultured Thermotogaceae bacterium | reverse complement strand
AAAACCGCGGATTCAATTTGTCTGAAACCGCGGAAATTGTTTTTTCATTTTGAATTATCCCTTTTCAAGTTTAAAGATTGACCTCCCGATAAAGGGGATACTGACAGAAGCTATGGCAATGAATATAATATTCACGAGCCAGAACTCAGAGAGCGGAATGAAATCCTGGCCAAGAGCGAATCTCAGATTTTTGGCCACATAGGTCATCGGGAGCAATCGGGCAAAGACCTGTAGCCAGTTCGGCAAAAATCCTATCGGGAAATAGACACCCGCAAAGAACATCATGATAACAGAAAAGATATTGGCCGTGTTCATGGCGGCATTCGGTTCTCGGAAGATCAACAAGAACATTCCGCCGATGCCCATCATCAGAAACATCGATGTCAAGAACGTGATAGAGAAATAGAAGACATTCATCACAAAATCCACCTGGAACATCAGTTTCCCAATGACTAAGATGAGCAGAATAGAGAGGATGGAAACGATCATTGTATTCAATAAATCAGCGATTAGAAACGATGAACCGTTCAAAGGTGTTGCCAAAAATCGCTTGATAATGTTCTCTTTCCTGTAAAAACCAAAACTGACGATCATTGCTGTCAACCCTGAAAATGTTATGGAGATGGCAATAACCCCGGAGAGAATGTACCCTATCGACGTTACCGGTTCTTTGGTAAATTGTCTGTCTCTGATCTCCACTTCGATAATAGTTTCAAATTCGGCGATATCCTTTCGAAAGGCATTTGCCAGGTTGCTGACAAGCGACTGGTACAGCTGTTGCCGGTTCATATCAGCAGCGTCGTAAAGCCCTTCAAATGACCACACATCGTTGCTTTTTGAGAGGATAACTCCAAACTCCACACCATCAAGCCCCTCCTTGACACTTTTCTCAACATCTTCTGTTGATTTTGCCAACAGTGGCTTGAGGTTGAGTTCGCCGGAAACATCCAATATATTCTCCTGTACCGAACCTTCAACACTTTCATCTATAAAGATGGCATATCTCGTTTCTTCGGAGTCAACATTCATACTCGTTGTTGAAGTGCTTCCGAAAGCAAGGCCGAAGATGACTAGAAACATGAGTGGAAAGGCCAGTGTCCAAAAAAGAGAGGCCTTGTCCCTTAATTTACTCTTGAACATCGCCTTGAAAATACCCCGGAATATCCTCATCAAGCATCACCGTCCCATCTGAATCTCCATAAAGATATAAGCAGCATTCCACAAATCCATATCAGCGGTACAACATAATGCAGTGCATTAGGGAGAGGCGATTCCATAAGCCCCATGGATTCTCTCATTCCGGCTGCAACATATGTGATGGGGTTGATATAGACAAACCAGAGCACAACCGGGGACAGATCGAAGACCGGAAAATAAAGCCCTCCCAGGAACTGCATTGGAAAAAAGAGCACGTTGGCAAACCCGGAGGCAGAATTCGGTGTTTTTGATACAGCAGAAACAAAATAGCCGAAAGAGATTGCCAACCCGGCAGTCAATAACATATATAGGATGGACTTCAATCTGAATATGTTCCATGTGACGGAATAGAAGACCTTGGCATAAATCAGAAGCAATCCGAACGCGATCATCATGAAGAAGAGATTACTCAGGATGGCCGATGACATCAACTGTGCTTTTGAAAGGGGGGTGGCTGAAAATCTCTTGAAGATCTTCCGTTGCTTGAAGAGGGTAAGGTTTATCCCCATGTTGAACAGGCCGGTACTGAAAAAGGCCATGACAAGGACGCCGGCAAAGAAATAGTCGGCATAATTAAATTCCTCGGATTGCCCGACCACTCTGTTGGTCATATCAACCTCCGGGAGTTTTATTCCCATTCTTTTGGCCGCTTCGAAATTAACCTGAGAGATGATCTGTTCCATGATGTCCCCGGACATCTTTGATGTATCTCTGATGGCAACACGGTCAATCTCCACAGTTGGTCTGTCCTCTGCCTCTATCCGGCTTAATTTGGAAAAGAAGACCACCTTGTTAAATTGCTGGTTGAAGTCCTCAGGTATCGTTACGATAAGGTCTGTCTTCTGTTCCTTGAGAAGTTCCAGTGCTTTCTGCTCATCGCTCATCTCACGGATATTAAAAAGGGCATTCTTATTCCCGGTTGAACTACTTATTCCTTCCAATACCTGGTCCATAACAGTTGTTCCCATCCCCTCTCCTGAGCGATCCATCAGGACCATGTTAAAGGAGAGGTCCTCTCCGCCCATGTTTGAGAAGATTAAAACCATTATTGTGAAGAGAATCAGCGGGAAAAGCAAGACCCAGAAGAGCGTCTCCCTCTCTCTTAATCCGCTTTTTATAAAACTCTTTAAAAGGACAGACTTCATCAGTCCCTGAGCCTCCTTCCGGTGAGGGTGAGGAAGACGTCTTCAAGATTGGGTTGTCTGACACTGATATCCTTCAAGCTGACATCCTTTTCTTTTGCCCATATAAGCAGTTTTTCCAGGACACCGTGAATATCCTTTGTCGGTATGATTACTTTCTCTCCTTCGAACTCAACTTCCTCAACATCCCATGCATTGATCTTTTCAATTTCCTGTGAGGAGAGTTTGGCTGTAAATTCGATATAATTTCTCTCCCCGAGTTTCCGGATATGCCCTTCAGGCGTATCCATAGCAATGATATTGCCGTGATCCATGATACAAACCATGTCCGAGAGCTCCTGCGCCTCTTCCATATAATGCGTTGTGAGGAAAACGGTCTTCCCCCTTTCCCGCAGATGCTCTATGATCCCCCATATATTCCGCCTTGCCTGCGGGTCAAGACCGGTTGTGGGCTCATCGAGAAAGACCATTTCCGGATCGTTAATCAGAGCACAGCCGATGGCTACTCTTTGCTTCTGACCACCTGAGAGTTTTTCAACCAGATCGTCTTTCTTCTCATCAAGCGAAACAAAAGAGATAACATCCTCAACAGGCAGATTCCTTTTGAATAGTGAGGCAAACAGCTCGAAGACCTCTTTTACTTTCAGATGGGGAATGAAATTGGTTGATTGCAGCGAAACGCCTATCTTCTCCTTGGTCTCTGTGTTGACATTCTTCATTTTGTCACCGAAAAACTCAATCTCACCACCATCTGAATTCTTGATTCCCTCGATTATCTCAAGTGTAGTGGTCTTTCCAGCTCCATTCGGACCCAGCAACGTAAAAACGGTACCCTTTTCAATGGAAAAATTAATACCATCCACAGCCTTAACAGTTGGATAATACTTTTTCAATCCTTTTACCTCTAAAATCTTTTCAGACACTGCGACACCTCCAAATAATCCTTCTCTTGTTTGTTATTTTTCTGAGAAAGCCTCAATGATGATCTTTCCCATTCTTTGAACGGTTTTTCTGATGTAATCCTTTTCATATTCTTCCTCACGGGCCCAGGATAACGCAGCCAATCCGTGTGTATATATCCAGAGATTGAGAAAAATCGAATGGTAATCAGAGTTTGAATGTAATTGCACATGTTCATCTTTTTTTATTATTTCAATCAAACCCTCTTCAACATGGAGAAGGTTTTCAAGTTTAATGGGAGCCTTTTTATTCATGAATAAAAAAGAAAACAGATTTTTCTCCTTGACGGCAAATTCAACATATTGAATACCCATCTCGAGATATGGATATTCTGCTTGAGGTCTTGTGATGAAATCCAGAAAAATCCTATGCGCTTTTTGATAGACGGCCTCTTCAAGTTCTTTCATTGATTCAAAGGAGGAATAGACCGGATGAGTGGAAGAGCCGAGTACATCTGCTATATTGCGGGCTGAGAGATTCTTAACCCCTTTTCTTCTGATCAATCGGATGGCTGATTCGATGATTTCTATTCTTGAATAATGCTTCTTCGGTGGCATATTTCACCCCTGAAAATAAAAACATCTGTTACGCAACAGATGTTACCATAAATCTTAATTCAATGTCAAGTCAGTCATAAATAAGAACTCTCATTAGTATTTTGAAGGAAATACATCCTCATTGGCAATAATCTCCAAAATACAGGTCAAACGACGGAAATTGCTACTTTGCGAAATAAATAACTTATGTTTAAATAGAAACGTAGCGCAATAAAGTGAATCGAGAAACTATCAGAGCGAATAGCAAAGAGACTTTTTATTGGCAGGGTTGCCGGAATGTTGAAATTCCGGAGGATATAAATCACAAACAGATTATAGGAGGGAAAAAATTTGAGCCTTTATCAGAGCGCAGTAAAACAATTTACAAAAGCAGCAGATTTAATGAATCTCGATGCGAGTATGCGGGATGTTCTTTCAAAACCAAAGCGAGAACTCACCGTCAATTTTCCAGTGAGGATGGATGACGGTTCAGCAAAAGTCTTTACCGGACACAGAGTACAGCATAATGTCGCACTTGGACCTGCAAAGGGGGGGATCCGGTATCATCAGAATGTTTCGCTGGATGAAGTCAAGGCGTTGGCTTTTTGGATGACATGGAAGGCTGCCGTTGTGGGTATCCCATACGGCGGAGGAAAGGGTGGCGTTGAAGTTGATCCCACTCTTCTCTCACAAACTGAACTTGAGAGACTCTCACGGAGATTCTTCTCGGATCTTCAGGTCATCGTAGGTCCCGACAAGGATATCCCGGCACCTGATGTTAATACGAACGGACAGATCATGGCGTGGTATATGGATACATACAGCATGAACGTCGGCCACTCGGTTCTTGGCGTTGTAACCGGCAAACCACTTGAAGTCGGAGGCTCTCTCGGAAGAACGGAAGCAACCGGTAGAGGCGTAAGAGTCTGTGCTGAAGAGATTGTCAATTATCTGAACGAAAGTGGCGAAATCAACAAGTCCATTGATGATATGACCATTGCGATCCAGGGTTTCGGAAACGTTGGCAGTTATGCAGCAACTCTCATCGAAAACGAGCTCAACGGTAAGATTGTTGCTGTCAGTGATATTTCAGGCGGTTATTACAAGGCCGATGGTTTCGACAGCAATGAACTGATGAAATACGTTGAAGAAAACGGAACGCTCGAAGGATACAACGGAGCTGAAAAGAACATCAGTAACGAAGAACTTCTGGAACTCGATGTTGATATGCTCATCCCGGCGGCTCTTGAGAATGTCATAACCGAGGAGAACGCAGACAAGATAAGGGCAAAGATCATTATAGAGGCTGCCAACGGCCCGGTTACACCGGAGGCGGAGGACATTCTCCTCGAAAAAGACTGTGTTCTTGTTCCCGACTTCCTCGCGAATGCCGGAGGCGTGACGGTTTCATACTTCGAATGGGTTCAGAGTCTGCAGTGGTTCTTCTGGGAGATGGAAGACATCAGAAACGCACTCCACAGAATCATGAAAAAGGCATTTGGAAATGTTATAAAATGCTCCAACAAATACGGAACGGATATGCGATCAGCAGCCTATGTCTTTGCCATTGAAAAGGTTGCAAAGGCCACAAAAATGAGAGGCATTTTCCCCTGATCTGATTCGGGAACTATCAATATTATCATAAAAAATAAAAAGGGGCGTATCAATCGCCCCTTTTTTGCTGAGAAGATCGTCATTAAAGCGGTCTCTTTTTTGCCTTACCAATATTTCTCGGAAATTTCCCGGGCGTCTTTTTCCGCTTGATAAACTCGGCAAGATAGGAAATATAGGTTTCATCTTCGAGCTCATAGGAGTAATTGAGAAAATCCCCTTTGTCGAAGTAGAGCGCTTTCATCGCTCTTGTAGCATCGTTGTATTCGTTAAAAAGGGCAGGCCCTTTAAAGAAAAGCGCTTTAGCGCCCACTTTTAGTAGTGGGGCAGCGTATTCAAGACAAATTTTTAACGGTGCAAGGGCTCGTGCTGTAACAAAATCGAATTCTTCCCGATTATTCAAGGCAAAATCTTCCACACGTGTATCTGAAACAAAGATATTGGTCAGTCCCAGGTTTACAGCGGTTTCTTTCAGAAAATCAGCTTTTTTGGAAATACTCTCAATCAAATCAAAACGGGCACCGGGAAAAGCAATGGCCAAGGGAATAGCCGGCAATCCGCCTCCCGAACCAATATCGGCAACTTTACCGGTTAAACTATAATTATAGTATTCAAAGGGGAGCATAGCGTCCATGATATGGCGTTTCCACAATTCTTCCCTGGTTTTGAAACGGATCAGATTCATTGTCTTGTTCTTCTCCGTGAGAAGGTCAAGGTATCTTTCGAGGGTTTCTTCTCTTTCCACGCTTGTTATCTCACTCCATTCTGTGATGCTCTTTCATATAATACCAGAAAACGGGTGGAATATTCTATCGCCTAATGGAAAAACCTTTTATGGTAAGATAGAGACATGACAAAAACGCAGTTAAAGGGATGGTGTAAAGATGGCAGTCATTGATGTACCGAAGTTGATTTACCATGCACATCAGTTGAATGCGACCGATGTGCATTTATCAGTTGGTGAGCATCCAATCTTCAGGGTATTTGGAGAATTACAGCGTCTCAAGGATATCCCGGAGTTTACAAAAGAGGACCTCCAAAAAAGCATTGAGCTGCTGTATAAAAAGACCGGAATCAAAAGGACAGAGAATAAAGAGCATGACTTCTCTTTCGGAATCAAGAATATTATCCGGGTCAGGGCCAATGTCTATTTCGAGAGAAAGAATCCAGCCGCGGCCTTCAGAATCATCAAAAAGAAAGTGAGTACGGTTGATGATCTTAAACTACCGAATATTCTCAAAGACTGGAGCGGAAGAGATAGCGGAATGATCCTTGTGGCCGGCCCTACCGGGAGTGGGAAGTCGACTACAATGGCAGCAATGCTTGAAGAGATAAACAACAAACGATATTGTCATATATTAACCGTTGAGGATCCTATCGAATATGTGTTTGAAGGGAAAAAAGCACTGATTCACCAGAGGGAGCTGGGAGAGGATACAGCCTCCTTTAAAAACGGATTAAAATACGCCTTAAGACAAGACCCGGATGTTATTCTCGTTGGTGAGATGAGAGATCTTGAGACAATGGAGCTTGCTCTGACAGCAGCTGAAACCGGGCATCTTGTGTTTGGAACCATACATACCAATTCTGCACCGACAGCTCCGGAGAGGGTCGTCGATGTCTTTCCGGCTCATCAGCAAAAGCAGATCACCCTTCAGCTGGCGAATTCTCTCATTGGTGTCTTATATCAGAGGCTGGTAAAAAAAGCCGATGGTTCCGGGTTCTTCCCCGTTGTCGAGATCATGCTGGCAACCCCGGCGGTTAAAAACTTGATCAGGGAACAAAAATTGCATCAGATCGGAACACTGATGGAAACCGGGAAGAAGTTTGGCATGAAATCATTTGATGATGCGTTGATTGAAGCTTATCAGAATAAATTTATTTCTAAAGAGAGTTTGTTAATGTATTGTCGTGACAGAGAAAAAGTAGGTAAGAAAGTTGGATAAACAGAATATAGAAAAGCATCTGAATATTGAAGAGTTCTTCCGCCTTGAAAAGTTTCACGATAATCCTGAGGAGATTCCAACCGACATCTTTGCCTATATTGGTGATTCTTTCTTTAATCTGGTTGCTTCTATAGAATCTGTTGGTGACGGCAGGATTAAAGCCAATAAGGCCAACAGGGAAGGCGTAAAGTATAAAAGAGCCAGTGCTCAACGCGAATTAATGAAATCGATCGTTGACACCCTCTCAGAGGATGAGGAGAGATTCTTCAAAAAGGGACTGAACTCACAAGGGGCAAAGAAAAGGGGAAACGATTACGACTATAGATGGGCTACCGGATTTGAAACACTCATCGGTTATCTATTTATCATGAAACGATGGGAGAGACTCTCAGAAATCTTCAGAAACAACCTTTGAAGTCGATAAAATCTTGTGAAAAAGAGGTGATATATTGAATATTTCGCAGATCAATATTCCGGTTAAACCGAAGAGTCTGCCGGGTGCACCGAAAAGTGGCGGATTTATCGGCAAGGTTGTGGCAAAAAGCGGCAAACAAGTGCAGGTTGCCATTGAGGATAAGGTTTACAAAATAGAACCCGGAAATGCAAGTCAGATAAAAGTTGGAGACAAAATACAGGTCTTTTTCGGGAATGAAATGAAAAACCAGCTTCCTCCCGAAGCCTTAAAAAGGATAAGCGCCCGGCTCCTTGATATCTATTCCCTTTCACTCCCCTTTAAAGCCACCAAGGAACTGGAACAGATTATCAACAACATGCCACAGCAGGAAAGACTTCAATTTGCATCCATCGCCAATGAATTAAATGAGATCACCTCACAGCTACTCCGGGACGATTTTTCAATGGAGTTAAAGAGCATGCTCGAAAACGGTAAGAACCCTTTTGATTTATACGATCCCCGACTGCCCTTTAACAGCCGATTGGTAGAGCTTTCCCTCAAGATCAAGACCATGGGCGAGCTGTGGGAAAAACTCCCTGACACCATCAAAAAGGCCATCGTTAAGAATTTTGTTCTCCATGATTTAAAGGAACACGTCTCATCAACATTTTCAGGAAAGACTTCTGCCGCTGACAAACAAGTTCCTGTTGAAACGGATATAATGAAAGGACAACCCTCAGCTGAACACATGAATAAAAACAAATTAACACAGGTCATTAAAACGCTGACCGACAGCAGTAACCTCACAAAAAACGAAACAAGCCTCTTGAAAGAGATCATGGGGAAAATCGGACAGGATTCAACAAAGCAAGAAAAATCCTTTCAGACCCTTGACCCTGCTAAGAACAGAGCAAATTCAAAACCGGTTGGAAACACAGGAGCTTTTGAAAAGGCCTTTAAAAACTTCTCCGGCAGAAATGACAAGATCATCGGCGACCTCGTGAAAAAACTCGATGTCAACACAAAATCCGTTACGCTCTCAAAAGCTG
>CAZVWW010000098.1:3182-8921 GCA_964631265.1 uncultured Thermotogaceae bacterium | reverse complement strand
CCGGGATAATGGCAACAGGCCGGGGACCTGTAGCCAGAATAGAAGAGCCAGGGGGAAAAACTCTCGCGCCATCCTCTTCTAACGTTTTGAGAAGAGGTACTGCTTTATGTCGCGGATGAGTTTGGCCAGGGCGTAGAGGATGACGACGAATTCGAGCCTTCCCAGGAGCATGCCGATGGTTTCGGTCCAGATCAATATGTCGGGGGCGCCCGGGTTGGTGATGCCGAGCGAGAGGCCGACGGTGGACAGGGCCGAGGCGTATTCAAAGGCCGATGAAGAGAGAGAGTGCCCATGGGCGACCATGACGGTTACGCCGATGATGTAGTTGAGGAAATAGAGGGTGCTGAAGATGAGGATGTTTTTGAGCAGGAAGTTGTCGATTTTAAGCTCTTTGTTGCCTTTACAGGCGTTGAATTCTTTCACGCTGCCCTTGGGGAGGAAGAAGTGCTGGATCTCCATCCAGATGGCCTTGAAGATGACAAATATCCGGAAGAGTTTTATCCCCCCTGATGTCGAGTCCATCATACCGCCGAATATCATGAGCAGAGTCATCAACAGGAGGGCATAATGGTTCCAGATGGTCAGATCGACGGTTGCAAAACCGGTTCCTGTCAATGCAGAGACCCCCTGGAAAAGACCCTCGCGGAAGGTATCGGCAGATGACAGCGTACCGGTGATGAGCGGTATAAAGAGAACGAGGATGACCAGGAACGTCCAGGGCTCGACGTTTCGCTTGAGCTGTCTGAGATTGCCCCGCCAGATCAGGTAATGTATGCCGAATCCGGTTGTTCCGAGGACCATGAGGATGATGGTGATGGTTTCGATTAATTGCGAGTCGAAAGCGCCGATGCTGGCATTTTTTGTTGAAAAACCACCTGTCGCCAGAGCTGTCAGGGCATGATTGAACGAGTCGAAAAAATTCATGCCGGCGAGTTTGTAGGCAATGATTCCGCCTGCGGCGTAGGTGAAGTAGATCTTCAGGATGGTCTTGGTGGATTTCTTGATGTTCGGCTGCAGGTTGTCGAGGCGCCCTTCCGCGGCATATATCCCGGAGCTGACCCCGCCGCCGATTGAGGAGAGCATGATGATGGCAAAACCGGCACCGCCAAAGTACTGCATGAGGCTTCTCCAGATGAGGAAGATCCTGGGGATTGCCTCCTCGTCGACCATCGTCAGCCCTGTGGTTGTCCAGCCGCTCGTGCTTTCAAAGACCGCATGGGTAAAATTGAGCAGGTTTCCGAAGACAAAGGGGAGTGCCGAGAAGAAGACGGCTCCTATCCAGGCGAAAAAAACGATGATGGCCCCCTCGTGGATGGTCAGTTTCTGATTCCTGGTGTCTTTCTGAAAGAGATGCCAGAGCAGATAACCGAGGATGAACGACAGCGCCGCACTCTCAACAAAGGGTATTGAATTGCCGATCTCGGCGGGATAAAAGATACAGACAATGACGGGAAGCATCAGCAACCCGGAGAAGCTCATGAAAAGCCAGCCGAGATTACGGAAGATCGTCCGGTACTGCACCCGCAGTATCTTTCGATAGGCCATCGGCTTATTCTTTCCCGACGATAACGTTCATGGTTTCAGTCTGAACAGAGGGAAGGCACATGACGGCCAGCCTGTCGCCCTGGGTCAGGACGGTGTCGCCGTAGGGCACGATGAGCTGTTCGTCCCGTGTGATGGCCCCGACGATGGCCCCTCTGGGCAGCCCCAGGTCTTTGAGCATCTTGCCCTCCGCCGGGTAACCCTCTTCGATGGTGAGCTGGATAACGAGTCCTTTGCCGTCCTCGAAGGACATGATATTGGTCAACTTGGCAAATGAAACACGCTGTTCAATCAGGCCGGAGAGCATCTCTGTCATACTGATGACGTTGTTCACCCCGAGTTTTTTGAACATCTCAACGTTCTCCGGGTCGTTGACCAGGGTGTATATCTTGTCTACGCCAAGCACCCGTTTACAGAGCTGGGTGACGATGAGATTATCCTCGTCCTGCGGGGTGAGTGCCAGAACGACGTCGGATTCAAAGATCTCAGCACGCTGAAGGGTTTCGAGCCGGCTGGCATCCCCGTGGATGATAAGGGCCTTGAGTTCTTTTGCCATCAGCTGGCAGTATTCTTCATCCTTGTTGATGACCACAACGTTTGACCCCTTTGCAATCAGGGATTTGGCAAGATAATAGGTGATCCGTCTTCCACCGGCCATGATCACTTTCATACGCTATCCCTCCGATATCTCACTGAAGGTTTTGTTCAGGGCCGTTTCCGCCAGCTCCATGGGGACAATGGTCTCAACATCGATCTGGCTGAAGAGTTCCTTATTTTCAGGATCGTATATCCTGGCAATGACATGAGGCGCATTGTAGGCCTCTTTTGCCACCTGCGAGACCATGTAGTTGATGTTGTCCTTGTTGGTGAAGGCGAGTACCACATCTGCCTGTGAGATCTTGGCCTTTTTCAGCGATTCGATCTCCGTGGCATTCCCGGTGATGGTGAATCCGGTGAACTCGGGCGGGAGATGGTCAAAGCTGTCGGGGTTATTATCCAGTACGACCACGCTGTGACCGGCATTTGAAAGGTTCCCGGCCGTTTTGGATCCGAGCCTTCCGCAGCCGATGATGATCACATACCAGTTATTCTTCTTCTTTTTCGCCGACATCTTTTCCACTTTCCGTTTTTGTTTGTTTTTTAAACTCTTCCAGTTTTTTCAAAGCCGGCTCATAATTCTCATCCAGTGCCAACGAGGCTTTCAAATGTCTTTCGGCACTCTCTTTATCCAGTTTTGAAATGTGGATCAAGGCCTTTAAATAATGCGGTATCGGCGAGGACTGATATTTGGCAAAGAGTTGTGAGAGATACTCTTCGGCAGAGCTCGTCGCACCTTGTTTGATCAGGCCGCGAACATACTGCGAGGTTTCTTTGATATCGATGTAATCTGTCTGCATCGTGCTTGCCGCTGTCTTGATCTCTTCCGGCGAGAACGGCTTGGTGATGAAATCCCTCGCCCCGAGCTTGAAAACCTCTATCACATTTTCCACACTGGCGTAAGCGGAGATCACAACCTTCGGGATATTGAAGTTCTCCTCCTTCATCGCCTTCAACAGATCAAGACCGTTCATACCGGGCATCCGGATATCCGTGAACACACCGTCATATTTTTTGTCAAACAACGTCTTTAAGGCTTCTTCACCGTTTGCGACGGTTTCAGCACTGTTTCCCATTTCCTCAAGGGCCTTCTTGATCATTGTCCTGATCTGTTTTTCATCGTCCACTACGAGAAAATTTGCCATTCTCTCACTTCCCTTTTTTTACCGTTACGGCTTGAGTCTGTTCAACGTCCTTGGAAATGGTATTGCCTCGCGCACATGCTTGATGCCGGATATCCAGCTGACCGTTCTCTCAACCCCGAGACCATAGCCGCTGTGGGGCACACTTCCGTATTTTCTGAGATCAAGGTACCAGTCATAACTCTCCATGGGCAGGTTGTTCTCTTTGATCTTCTCCACGAGCACATCGTAATCGTGAATCCTCTGTGATGCCCCGATGATCTCGCCGTACCCTTCCGGGGCCAGCATGTCGTTACACAACACCACATCGGGTCTGTCCGGATGAGGTTCCATGTAGAAGGCCTTTGCCTTGGCGGGATAGTTATAGACCATGACGGGTTTTTCAAACTGATCGGAGATGACCGTCTCATGTTCGGCTCCGAGGTCGTCCCCCCATTGGATGTCATCATAGCCGTTCTGATGGAGGAATTCAATCGCGTCGTCGTAGCTCATCCTCGGAAAGGGCGCCTCTATCTTCTCAAGTTTTGAGGTGTCCCGTCCGATGGCCTCCAGGTCCTCTCCGGCGGTTCTGAGTACCTGCTGAACAACAAAGGAGACAAAATCCTCCTGAAGCCTCATATTATCCTCGTTATCGTAATAGGCCACTTCCGCCTCGTTCATCCAGAACTCCGTCAGATGCCGTCTGGTCTTGGATTTTTCAGCCCTGAAGGTGGGACCGAGGTTGTAGACTTTGCCCAATGACATGCAGGCGGCTTCCAGATAAAGCTGTCCGGTCTGGGCGAGATAGGCGTTGCCGTAATCAAAATACTTGACCTCAAAGAGGTTGCCTGCCGCCTCACCAATGGCCCCGGTGAAGATGGGAGTGTCGACCAGGATGTACGCCCGGCTGTTGTAGAAGTCCCGGATGGCCTTGATCACCTCGTTGCGGATCCGCAACACATGGAACTGCTTCGAGGAACGCAACCAGAGATGCCGGTTGTCCATGAGGAATTCTATCCCGTGTTCTTTTTTGGAGATGGGGTAATCCTCGTCGGGTTCGCTGATAATCTCCAGCGATTCGACATCCAGCTCAAAACCGGAAGGCGCCCTGTCGTCCTTGCGGGCCTGTCCCGTTATCACGACGCTGCTCTCTATCTTTAACCGCTTGATCCGGTTGAAAACCTCGTCACCGACCTTTTTCTTCTCCATGATCCCCTGGATCCTGCCCGTTCCGTCTCTCAACTGCAGAAAGTGGATCTTCTTGCTTGAGCGGATGTTGTACATCCAGCCCTTGATCGTGATCGTTTCCCCGATATGGTCTTTCAAATCACTGATATATACCCATTCCATGATTGTCTTCCTCCTTGTAGAAAAAATCGAGAGTATTATAACATTTATTCAAAGAGTTGTGTCCATCCGTTGTAAAGTGCGTATTTTTCGAGCAATCCAACGGCCCGCTCATATTCTTCTTCTGTGATCCGCCGGTTGATCGCCCGGTGCTCTTTCGCGTTGTAGACCGGAAAATACTGGGACATGAGCGAGATGTTGACACTGGTGGAGAGCTCCTCGGCCACAAAGGCCAGGGCCTCCTCCGTTCCGGCAATATCATTCGGTAATACGAGATGCCGGATGATCAACCGTTTCGGGCCCACCTGCCTGAACATCTCTCTTATCGCCCGTTTGGCGCTTGACCAGTAATCATCAACCCCCGAATAGCGCCTGCCCGGGTCCGTGTCTGTGTAGCGAATATCGGCCAGGTAGACATCGACAATCCCGTCGAGCTGCTTCAGCGTTTCAACGCTTTCATAGCTGCTGGTGTTGTAGACCACCGGGATCTTGAGCCCCTTGGGAACGGCGTAAACCAGGGCTTTCAGAATGGCCGGAAGATGCGGTGTCGGGGTGACAAGATCGAGGTTGGAGGCCCCCAGCTGCTGAAGCCTGAGGAATTCTTCCCCGAGTTCTTCGTGTGTGTAATCTGATCCCCGGTTCTGCTGACTGAATGCAAAGTTCTGGCAATAGACACATTTCATGGGACAGCCCGAAAAAAAGACCGCTCCCGCCCCGTTCTTCTCCAACAGCGGGGGCTCTTCCCCCTTGTGAAGCAGTGCGTTTGTCAACCGGGCCCGCTCACCCTGCAAACATACACCTTTTTCCCGTCTTCTGTCAACCCCGCAGACTCTCGGACAGAGCCCGCATGCTCTGATATGCTCCTCAAAGGTCTGTGCAAGCCTTTCAAGGCTTCCGTTGTTGTAGCGTTCAACATAACTTCCCGTTTCCGGCAGCATTTTGTAATCCCTCCTGTGTTTTCATCACATACCTGTCATTATATTCTACCACTAAAAGTGTACTTTCCAAGAATAATAGATAGAGAACACCTCTTTAGCCGGCCTTTTCATCTAACCGACAGAATCGGAGCATTAAAAACCAGATAAGAGGTTTATATACTATCTGAGTTGAAAAAAACCACTAAACGAATAAC
>CAZVWW010000098.1:0-3082 GCA_964631265.1 uncultured Thermotogaceae bacterium | reverse complement strand
CCAGATAAGAGGTTTATATACTATCTGAGTTGAAAAAAACCACTAAACGAATAACAAACCTTTATCCTCCGTCATATCACCAAACAGGCAAAAAACTAAAAGGAGTTGATTAAAAATGCCAAATGCAACATTTAAAGTGACAGCACAGAGTGAGAACCCGACAAAGACAAAGGTCAAGGCAAGAAATTTCGAACTGATCATCGACGAACCGGCAAATCTCGGTGGAACAAACGAGGGCGCCAACCCGGTTGAATTCGTAACCGCCGCGCTTGCAGGATGCTTAAACGTGGCCGGTAACATGATAGCCAAAGAGATGGGCTTCGAGATAAGAGACCTCTCCTTTGAAATAGAGGGCGATCTGGATCCGGCGGCCTTTATGGGAAAAACTGACAAGGTTCGCCCCGGTTACAAGGAAATCAGAGTCAATGTCAAGATGGATACCGATGCGGATGCAGAGACCCTGAAGAAATGGTTACAGAAGGTCGAAAGCCGATGCCCCGTCAGCGATAATCTGGCCAACGAGACACCGGTCAAATTTAACCTGCAATAGGTTTTAATAGAGAATCCAGCTTTCCAAAAGCCCCCTTGCATGAGGGGGCTTTTTTCAAGGAAACGAGAAGAAAGGAGTGATACGATGAGAATGGCGAACGTTGTCCTTGCCGCAGGAGCCTCCCGGCGTTTTGGTTCAAAGAAGACAGCCTATAAACTGGAGAATAATCAAAGTATACTGGAGAATATATTAGATAAGATTAATAAGATGAGTGTTTCCGATGCAACTCAAATGATGAGAGTCGTCGTTCTTAACGACGACTCCCTTGAAGATGAAACGGACTCCCAAAACCCCTTTGAGATCCACAAAGATATCCTCAAAGGCTGGAAGGTCCTCATCAATCGGGATTATCAGAAAGGGATCTCCACCTCCATCAAAAAGGCAGTTGAAAAGTGCATCTCCGCTGATATAGACGGCATCCTGCTCTTTCTCGGCGATATGCCCTTTGTGCCCGGGACGTTAATCCGGCAGGTCATTGACGCATCGAAAGAACGGCCCGGGCATTTTATCCGGCCGATTTATCACGATACGCCCGGTTTCCCGGTTTTCATTCCAAGGCGCTTCTTCAAGGAATTGCTGACACTAACCGGAGATAAAGGAGCCATGGGGATTATCAGGGCTCATCGTGAGGCGCTTTTCACGATTCAAACGGAACAAAAGGGTTGCATTTTCGATATAGACCATCAAGACGATCTAAAAGAAATTCAGAAAGCCGAATAATGAGGCGTTTTTCGTTCTTATACGCAGAAAATAGTAGTATTTTTACCATAATCGTTTATATTCAACTATTATTATGTCTTAAGGCATATGAATCGATTTGGAATAGCAATAGATTTTTAGTATCATACAATTAGCACTTAAGACATTAGAGTGCTAAATATCAAGGGAGGTGTCACGATGAGAATTAAACCGTTAGGCGACAGAGTATTAATCAAGCCTATCACTGAAGAGAAGCGAACAGAAGGGGGTCTTGTACTTCCTGATACAAGCAAGGAGAAACCACAGAAGGCGGAAATTGTAGCAGTTGGCAAGCTCGAAGATGTTGAGCTCAATGTAGGCGACAGAGTCATCTTTTCCAAATACGCGGGAACAGAGATCAAACTCGATGGAGAAGACTACATACTGATCGACTCAGGCGACGTACTCGGACTTATTGAATAAGAATCGATAAAACGAATCAGAGGAGGGAATTATAATGGCTAAACAAATGAAATTTGATGAAGATGCAAGAAGAGTTCTGGAAAAAGGCATGAACAAACTGGCCGACGCTGTTAAAGTCACACTTGGCCCGAGAGGAAGAAACGTTATCCTCGAAAAGAGTTGGGGTAGTCCCACCGTCACAAACGACGGTGTTTCAATTGCGAAAGAGATTGAACTCGAAGATAAATTTGAGAACCTTGGTGCCCAGCTTCTTAACGAAGTGGCTTCCAAGACAAATGACATCGCAGGAGACGGAACAACAACAGCAACAGTACTGGCCCAGTCCATCGCAAAAGAAGGCCTGAAGAACGTGGCCGCAGGAACGAACCCGATGATCATGAGAAAGGGTATCTCCAAGGCCGTTGAAGCAGCAGTTGAAAGTATCAGAAACGGCAGCAAGAAGCTCGAGACAAAAGACGATATCGCCCACGTTGCCACCATCAGTGCCAACAACGACGAGGAAGTCGGCGGCTACATCGCAGAAGCCATGGACAAAGTCGGAGAAGACGGCGTTATCACGGTTGAGGATTCAAAGACCATGGAGACATTCGTGGACTTCGCCGAAGGTATGCAGTTCGACAGAGGCTACATCTCCCCTTACTTCGTCACAGACACGGAGAAGATGGAAGTTGTCCTCAAGGATCCGTACATATTGATTACGGACAAGAAGATCTCAGCCATCAAGCCGATTGTACCGCTGCTTGAAAAGGTTGCACAGGCCGGCAAGCCGATGCTCCTGATCGCAGAAGATGTTGAAGGCGAAGGCCTCACCACAATGGTCCTGAACAAACTGAAAGGCACACTGGATTCCTGTGCTGTTAAGGCACCCGGCTTTGGCGACAGAAGAAAGGCCATGCTCCAGGATATCGCCATCCTCACAGGCGGAACCGTTATCAGCGAAGAAGTCGGCCTCACGCTGGAGAACGCCACACTCGAAGATCTCGGCCAGGCCAACGTTGTCAGAATCAAGAAGGACGACACCATCATCGTTGACGGCCAGGGCAAACCTGAGGAAATCGAAGACAGAGTTGGACAGATCAAGAAGCAGATCGAGAACACCACTTCCGACTACGAGAAAGAGACCCTTCAGGAGAGAATGGCAAAACTATCAGGCGGAGTTGCCGTTATCAAGGTCGGCGCCGCGACAGAGACAGAACTCAAAGAGAAGAAACACAGAATAGAAGACGCACTCAGCGCCACAAGAGCAGCCGTTGAAGAAGGCATCGTTCCCGGGGGCGGCGTTACACTCCTCAGAGCGAAGAAGATGGTTGAACAGGCTGCAGAGAAACTCGACATCCCCGAGGAGAGAATCGGTGCACTGATCGTTGCCAA
>CAZVWW010000097.1:2757-9108 GCA_964631265.1 uncultured Thermotogaceae bacterium | reverse complement strand
TAGTCGTGTTTACAATATTTCTTATGAGGCTTTATACATGCAGGTTATCAAGTGTAACATAGACAAGTTGAATAAGAGATACCCGGAAGGTTTCAAAAGGAGATAAATTATGGGAAGTAAATCATGTGTCACTCCAGGTGAACGGTATCACTATTGGGAAGTGCTTGAGCCAAATGTAGAGATAAGGCTGTATGTAAGGAATTATGGCTATTCTAGTAAGATTGCTTACTCACTGTGTAGGTGCCGTTGCGGTACTGAGCGTAAAGTAAATAATTACGCTTTAAAGCAAGGTGTATCTAAGTCTTGCGGTTGTCGAATTTCAGAGTATGGTGCAAATAAAGCATTTAAATACACATACAATGATAAAGTATATACTTTGCAAGAACTATCTTACTTAAGTGATATATCATACCCAACATTATATCGTAGACTTGTGACTATAGGGATGGATGTGAAAGATGCTGTAGAGCAACCACTCTCTAGGAGGGGAAGAAGTGCGCAAACAACCGATAATTGATGAGCTTAAAGATATTATAGCTTTAATATTAAATTTTATGCTTTTCTTAACATTTTTAGCTATATGTGCAGTTATTATACATGTTATATGTAAGCTATAGTTTACTTTTTTATATAACTATAGTATTATCTAGGAACCTTATACTATGATAAGTTTATTGAGCTTGGCCTATGCCCTACTGGCATAGGTGTTTTTGTAATAAGAGGTAAAAATGATAGTAACGGAAGAAAATTTAGTAAAATTTAAGGAGGACTTAGAGGAGCAGGCGTTTATTGTTTTTGACACTGAAACTACTGGTCTCGACTCTTTCAGGGGGGATGCCCCTTTCGCTTTCCAATTCTATTTTCCTGACGGCGATAAAAAGTACTATTTGAACCTACACAATAGGTATAAAGAGTTGGGTGATGATGTACCTCTTTCGCCTAAAGAAGCCCTTTTGTTTTTTAAAAAGTGGTGTGCTACGGGTAATAGGAAGCATAAAACACTAATTGGGCATAACTTAATATTTGATCTTCATATGAGTGCTGCTCTAGGGATAAAAGATTTCTCAGCTCTATCTCTGTACGACACCATGATTATGGAAAGATTTGTGCATAACGATTGGGGCAGAGGAAAGTACAGCTTAGAATCACTAGCGAAGAGACACCTTAACCCTGAAGATCTTAAAGATGATGCTGTTAAGATCTATATCGCTAAGAACGCCACAACCTGTAAATTCACTACTTGGGATGAGGAAAAAGGTAAATTTAATAAATATTCTCCTCTTTTTGCAAAAGTCCCTTTCCCAATCATGTATGAGTATGGCTTACAAGATGTTGTTACTACGTGGAAGCTCTTCCTTACACAAACTATGTACTTTGAGAGTTTTAAGGAAAATGAACCTGAATATTATCAATCACTGCATGACAATATAAGTGTTGAACAAGAGATAATGAAGATAGTATTTGATATAGAACAGCGAGGGATGCTTACTGATCCTGAATATATCAATGAAGCTATCGCATATGACAAAGCTATTATAGAAGAACAGAAAACTAAGTTTGAAGAGCTTACTGGGATGCCTTACAAAAACTCAGGAATACACCTCCAAGAGGCATACAGGGCACAAGGTATAGAGCTGCCCATGGGTGAACCGACAGAAAAAACTGGCAAGGTAAGTCCTCTCTCAGACGAAGAGACACTTTCAGGCATTGATCATCCCTTATCAGATATCATCTTAGAAATAAGAGGCAGAGAGAAAAGAGTTTCTACTTATTTCAAGTCTTATCTAGATAAGAAAGATCCCCACGATGTAATACATCCTACACTAAGCCAAGGAGGCACGGTCACTTTAAGGTTTTCTTGTAGCAACCCTAACATGCAAAATCTTTCTTCTACTGATTCAAAAGAAAAGTACCCAGTACGGGGTTCTTTTATAGCAAGGCCCGGATATAAGCTAGTATCAATTGATTACTCAGCACAGGAAGTAAGAATCATCTTAGATGTAGCCGGAGAAATAAAAGCTATAGAAGAAGTAAATGCAGGGAAAGACCCCCACTCAGTGAATGCTGAGATTGCAGGATGTACTAGGACGCAAGCCAAGAAAGTGGTCTTCCTTATCCTTTACGGGGGTGGTGTAGGACCGCTAGCGAGAGACTTAGGTATTACTGAAGCGGAGGCAGGTGAGATAAGAAAAAAGATCCTAGATGGGTTATCTAGTGTAAAAAGGTGGGTTGCTACTAAGAAGAATGTTGTAGATGAGTGTGGATTTACCCATAATGCTTATGGGATGCGTCTACATGTAGCACCTTACCCGGACGGAAATATTCCCTCTTACAAAGCAACAAATTACAATGTGCAAAGCAATGCAGCAGGGATGACAAAGAGAGGCATGATTTCAGTCAAAAAGTTATTAGATTCTCACGAAAAATTTAACGATATACATATGCTGCTACAAGTACATGATGAGATAATATTTGAAGTCCCTGAAGAAACTGAAATGCCTGTTCTTGAAGAAATTGCCAGTGCTATGTGTACTGGGTGGGAGCCAAAAAATGGCATTAAGATGGCTGCTGACCCTGATGTATTAGGTAAAAGATGGCGTAAATAGCCAAAAACTTATATATAAAATAATTATATTATCACAACGAGACAATACTATACCTACAATTTATTATATAAAAACAATACTATAGTAAAAAGTTTGACTGCATGGTTTACATCTTTAGAGAAGTAAGGTACTATTGCTTACGAACTATCAAAGTTCAATAACATATTTTTATAAAACTTAAAAGTTTTGTGAGTGTGAGTGTGAGTGTGAAGAATATAAGATACTTTTAAGCCTTTCTTTTATTGAAAATCATGCACATATCTTAATATACTCCCAAAACTTATCGAATAAGATAAGGAGTATTCTTATGAGTTATAATGTACCTAAAGGGTTTTTCTCTGCTGCTAATGAAATGCAAGCACAATATAATAAGGGTGAGATAGCAGCTAATACGAATTGGCCTAAACTCGAAGGCAGTGCTGAGTTGCTAGATATCGAAGCTAAGCTTGTTAAGGGTAAGTCTATATTAGATTTTAAGCTTAAACATAGAATCTTCGGGGTTAAGGATATGGGGGTTATTATCCCTAGTAGGAATGCTGATGCTAAAGTGAAAGCTTTCGCCCAGCAACGTATACTTTGTACTCTTTTTTCTGCATTTGACTTTGATCCGCAAACAATGACTACAGAACAAGCTTTCATTGAAGGCAAGAAGATTTTGAGTGAAGAAGGCTCTATACCAGTAATATATAAGCTTAGAGAGTATGAGAATGAAAGCCCTAATAATGGGAAAATATATAAAAATCAATCCATAGAGGCATTAACCAGAGCTGATGATGCGGTTGCTGATGATGATGAAGATATGGCCGGAAGTTTTATGTAGTTAAACTTTCCGGTACTAAGGAGGATTTATGAGGAAAGTAAGCGTATCAGGCATCAGATTATTATCAGAGTGCGAAAGAAAAGCTTTCTATAAGTACATCTTGGGTAGGGACGTCATTAAGCCAGACCCAGATGCACCGAAAAAAGTACCTTTCGATTTTGGTAATGTTTTTCACGAGGCTATGGAAGATAACTTCAAAGGTAAGGATATTACATTAGAGTACATAGAAGACAAAGCTAAGGAATATATCCATAGTTCATTAGATAAAACTACAGGTATTACTACTTATCAAAGGGTTTTATCGCCTGAAAAGGAAGTTCTCGACTTATATGCTATGGCAAAGGTAGCCATAGAAGATACCAAGAGACTACTTAATAACTATGGATTAGTTGAAGTTGACTACGAGATAGGGTTTGAGAATCAGAAGACTAGAGGCTTTATTGATAGAGTATTAAAAGATAAGTCAGGTCATTGGTATATATGCGATTGGAAGACTAGAAGAGAGGTGCCTAAAGTAGCCTCAGCCATAAAAGATCCTCAAGCAGCTCACTACATGAGCTTCTATACAGAGATAGCCAAGATGCTAGGGCTAGACACTATGAAGTTTAAAGGAGTTATATTCCATAATGTAACAAAACCTTCATGTAAAAGAAGTAAACTTCCAAAACAAGATGTGAAAGAAGAGGTACAAGAAAGCCCTACTACAATTTGGATAAAAGATGTACCTGAAGGATATAAAGAAAGTAGAGAGGATTACATAAAAAAACTCTTAGAAGGTACTAAGCAAGATAAGACACATAATATACAGGTAGTCCACCACTTTGTACCATTCTCACAAGATATGATAGTGGCACATTGGAAGAACTTTAAGGGCGCACATGCTAAGTATGCTACGCTTGATAAAGCTTTTAAAGCGACGGGTGAGGCTGTAGGGACTTGCAACTATGACCAGTGTATAGACTCTTATGGTGCACATTGTGACTATTGGAGTCAGTGTCATGACGGGAAGACTTTTACTGAAGATATGAAAATTATTGACTTAGATTTTAATAAATTACTAGAAAGGAAATAAAAATGAGTAAAGGCTTAGTTAAGAAAGAAACTGCATTAACAAATTCAGAAGAAACGAATGACCTTATATTAGACTATATAAGAACAGGTTCTGTAGGACACATGAATGATAAGCAGCGTAATATGCTAATCGTTGCGATAAGTAAAGAAATAGGGATTAGTCCTGCTTTATCACCAATAATCATCATAGAGACAGGCGGTGTAGAGAAATTATACCTAACTGCTGGAGCCACCAATGCACTAGCAGCGAGCCAGAAGTTGAGCAGGAAGATAGTAAATCACCATATAGACTCTAATAATCTTATAGCTTCAATGACTGTTAAAGTAGAAAGCCCTGAGGGAAGATCTGAAGAAGGAGTAGCTTTTATAAGTATTGGCGAATTTCAAGGTGGCAAATTCCAAATGAAAAAAGGTGAAGAGCTTGCTAATACATTCATGAAGCTACAAACTAAAGCATTCAGAAGGGCTACCCTAGCGTTTGTCGGTGCTGGGCATCTGTTTAGTAATGGGCATGAAGATGCAGTTGATTATACCCCTGCGGCAACAACGGATGATACCCCCCAAGCGGTAAAAGAAGCTACTAAGAGTGAGACAATTATAGAGGCTGAAGTAGATAGCGATGAAGATGCCCCTGAAGCCATTTCAGGCAAAGACTCAGGGACAAAAAGAATCACTAAAGAAGAACTTTTTGGTGATAAAGAAAATAAAGAAGATAAAAAAGAGGTAGAAGATAAGCCAAAAAAGACTAGAAAACCACGAAAAACTAAAGAAGAAAAAAGACAGGAAAAGGTAGAAGATAATAATAAAAAAATAGAAGAAAACAAAGAATTAGCTAACGAAATAAAGGAAAATTATAACACTGAGGAAGCGGATATTATAGAAGAGCCTGAAGTTAAGGCACCTAAGAAACCAGAGCCCAAAAAAGTACGATTCGATAAGACTAATAAGGAGCATGTAAGCCTAATGGTAAGTACTATTACCGATGCTTATCAGTCAGGATGGAGTAAAGATCCGGATAAAAAAGATGCTGTACTTACTAAATTAAGACCTAAGCTTCTTGAACTGGATCTTATTGTGCAAGATGATGGTAGGCTAATACCTACATCGGAGTTCAACAACACGATTGCTGATTTTATTGTAAACTGGTAAAATATAGTAGAATCTACTTTTTCTTCAGACCAGTTCATTTGCAGAGCTGGTCTTTTTTATTAGGTGTTATATGTTGAAACTTAGTGATTATAATGTAACCTTTTATGATAGCGCTGATAAAGTAGTATGTTCCTGTTCTTATAACGATAGGGAAATAGCTAAGGACTTAGGTTTTTTCTGGGATAAAGAAAATAAGATATGGGCAATGGAAAGAAAATACTTCATTCACCTAATCCCTTATATTAAACGTAATTATAATATCGAAGATAACTCATATGCTGCGGAGGTAGAAGGTAATGAGATAGTATACTGCAAGTTTGCAAGAATGCCTGTAGTAGTGCTTATCAGTGAACCTTATGCCGAGGCTGTAATATGCCCATTCAAGTATAAAGATGAACTTAAAGAGATAGGGTTCACTTGGGAACCGGCTTTAAAACTATGGGTAATGGATTCTTATGATTTTGAGTGCTTCGCTGATGATTACCCTGAGCTCTTTATTGATACTAACGACGTTAGTGGTATATCTCTCGAGTATAACGATTTACTTCACGTAGATGAATTCTTAGATATCGAAGAAAACACAGATATTGATTTAGGAAAAGCTTTATCTTTACTTAAAAAAGATGTAGTTCCTTATGGTTATCAAAAAGAAGGAATATCTTATATTTTATCAAAAAAGTATTGTTTATTAACGGACGAAATGGG
>CAZVWW010000097.1:1402-2657 GCA_964631265.1 uncultured Thermotogaceae bacterium | reverse complement strand
GGTAAATCATTACAGGCACTTACATCAAGTCTTCCCTATATAGATAACAAAGTACTAGTAATTTGTCCAGCCTTTCTTAAATATAACTGGCGAGCTGAGTACTTGAAGTTTTCTGATGTACCTGAAAAAAGAATACTCCTAGCTAAGAATAAAAAAGAGGTAGGTAGATGGGATACTAATAACTATGATGTACTTATAATTAATTATGAGATGCTAAGGAGTGGTGTGCTTAATGATATATTTAATGATTTTGGGATGGTTATTCTTGATGAATGTCATTATCTTAAAGAGCCTACCGCCCAACGCACAGAGTCTTTTCTCTACCTTATGGAACAGCATAAGCCTGAATTTTTAATTGGGTTAACAGGTACGCCTGTGCAGAATAGAGTACCTGAGTTTTATACACTTCTTAAGCTAATGTCTATGTGTCCTAGTAAGACAAATGGTAAGAAAATAACTGATAGCTTCATGACGTATTCTTCCTTCTGTGAGCGTTTTTCTTATAAGAAATTAAAAAAGTTCAGGGGTATGAGACAGGCAATTGTTAAGTACGAGGGATCAAAAAACATAAAAGAGCTTAAGGAATACTTAAAAGGTAAATTCATTAGGAGGATGGCGGAAGACCATCTTGATTTACCTGAATTCTCTCATCAAAACATCTTAGTAGAACTTACAAAAAAAGCCCTTAACGAGATATCAGAAAGTTTAAGGCAGGCTTGGGAAGAGCAGGTAATTGATAGTGAGGGGGACGAAGAAGAAAGCTTTTCAACTGCTAAAGCGAGAGCTGCACTTGCTAAAGCACCGGCTGTAGTGAACTTTACGGATGATCTATTGCAGCAAGAGCCGGACAGTCCTGTAGTAATTTTTTCTGATCATCGTGAAAGTGTTGATTTTATGTTTGAAGCGCTAAGTAAGAAGAAAAAATCTGTTGCTAGAATTTACGGAGGCACTCCGAACGCCAAGAGGCATAAGATAGTAGAGGACTTCCAAGCAGGTAAACTTGATGTGCTAGTAGCTACTATAGGTGCGGCTGGTACAGGCTTAACCCTTACCAAGTCTAATAAGATGATTTTTTGCGATCTTAATTGGGTTCCGGGACAAAATGCACAGGCTGAAAAAAGGATACATAGAGTAGGGCAGAAGAACAGATGTATGTACTATCATTTTATCTTACCCGGCATAGATGAGATGATCTCTAGTTCACTGCAAGAAAAAATAGAAACTATTAATAAAGTTATATAGATAAGGAGTTAAG
>CAZVWW010000097.1:0-1302 GCA_964631265.1 uncultured Thermotogaceae bacterium | reverse complement strand
CTTGATATGGCAGAGCGTTGGGGGTTCGAGGGTAATCAGGCTAAGCTATCGGCAGATAGGGCTGTTCGGAAGATCACAGGGGTTAGTCCCTTGGAGCTGATGGGTAGTAAAGAGCTAATATCAGAGACCCAAGAAAGGACATACACACCTTCAGAACTTGGCCAAATGCTTGATGATAAGATAAGTGGCATAGCAGTGAATAAACTCCTTAAAGCCCAAGGGCTACAGATACAAGAAGTTCTTAAAAGAAATGATGGAAGTACTCGTAAAAAATGGTGGGAGCTTACGGAAAAAGGCAAAGACTATGCAGTTCTAGTTGATACAGGTAAGAAGCATAGCGATGGCACTCCAGTGCAGCAAATAAAATGGAAAAAGAAAATAATTAAACTATTAGATTAATAAACAATTTAAGGGGTTAAGATATGGAAAGAAAATCTTTAGCTGAATATTTTAAGCAAGATAAGAAATTATGGGAAGAAAGCTTTTGTTATGGTAAGTACTGGTTAATCCTTGATAAAGTAACAAATCCTCAAGGGCTAGAAGGTCTTAAGTTAGTTCGAGTAAAAAGATCGAAAAATAAACCAATCATCGATTGGAAAGATATTATTTATATGGCTAATAGTGAGAATCTTATCTTTTATCGAGGTGATCTTCTTTTTATGAGTTATGGGGACGAAGAGGGAAAGAAACAGCATTTTGAGGTAGTAGGTAGCTTAGTGAAGCAAGGCGAAGAAATTAGATCAGAAAAAGAAATGAAGAAAAAAATAAAAGCTTATCTTAAATTTTGATATAATACCTTAAAGGCATTTTACTAATATAATAAGCTAAGGAGCTTATACCATGGCACTTACACAGATAGATAAAGATAAGTATAGTAAGTTTGTAGCAGCTTTCCCTAAAGAAAGACTGATAAAATTTTCTGATAAGCTTAAAAAAGATTACGTTTTTCTTAGTCAAATGAAGAACACAGTAACTAGCGACGAAGCCAAGAAACACTTTACTAAAGAAAAAACTGACGCTGAGGATATGCTTGATATAATAGAAAGTTACATAAGAAAAATATCATGTATCTAGTCACCTTCAAACTTAGATAGACACTCCCCACAAACACATACTTGAACATTTGCCCCACCTATATTAGTGAATATATAAGTGTGCCCAAAAGAAGTATTGCAGAAATAACATAGGTCTTTCTTAATGTTTTCCGACATAACCTAAACCCCAATCTACATAAAGTTGTCTTGGATCGCCGTGCCTTAATAATTCAATAAGGTTTTTTCCGTCAGAAACATCATCGACTAC
>CAZVWW010000096.1:0-9138 GCA_964631265.1 uncultured Thermotogaceae bacterium | reverse complement strand
ACCATTTCATTCTTCATAACACATAATCATTGGCCTTCTTATTTTTATTATATCAATCACAGTCTTTCGCGTTTATTTCGTGCCATCCACAAACTGACCCACCTGATCATCATTAAAATTAATTTTATCGTTTTCTTTAAAAGGCTTTGTTTGACTCTTATGAACCTGAAAAGCCGGACCGGCAACGGGGACCGTTCCCGCTACTATGGAACAGCAAGAGGGACCGTCCCCGCTGCTGCGGCTGCTTTGGGAGGGACCGTCCCCGTTGCCGGTCCCTCCATGTTTGTTGCTGAGAATAAAAAGCCCCCTTTAAAGTGAGAGATTCACCGGACACTTGCCCCCGGCTGCTTTGACCCCTTTGATTACATCCAGAGCCGAACGCTGACTCTCCTGAGAATACCCGTATGTGAGCAGGGCATTTTTAACACCGGGCAGGCCACCATCGTAGGGGTTTCTCAGGGCGATAAGCAGTACAAACTGATATCGCTTGACGATTTCAGCGACCAGCCGTTTCTGCCCTTCGAAGAGGTAAGCATTTTCGGTGATAACGATTGCCCGGTTACCCGACTTTCCATTAATCTGCTCATCGGCTTGTTCTTTGCTGAGTTTGGCATCAAAACAAAAATGTTCCGAGGCGGTCAGATAATCCAGCAGGGCAGCATATAGATAACCCCCTCTCTGCCCTTCCTCGACGAGGGACTGTCTGAGCGGGTTGACAGAGGCGATGAGATCAATTCCACCCCCCTTTTCAAGGGGAATTATCTTATCCGCATTCCCGACTAACGTGATAGATTGATCGGTGATGCGTTTCATTGTTTCAAGATGTTCCGATGACGCAATATTATCGTTCTGCCCGGCAGCTTCATTGGGGATGAACTGCTTCCGGATAAACGATGAGACCTTCTTATAGGCACGATCAACGATTCTTGCAAACCCCTCATCCTGTTTGGCTTTTGAAGTCAGGTGTTCAATCGCGTCGTACATGTTTCTCTTGTCGTGGCAGATATCGATGACATCCAGCCCGGCTTCAAGTGCTTTGACAGAGGCCTCCCCCGGTGTAAAAGAATGTCGCATCCCGCCCATGGTCAGATCATCACTGACCGTTATCCCCTTGAAGTTCAACCGTTCTTTGAGGATGTTCGTAATGATCTGCTTTGAGACGGTTGCCGGGATCTTCTCGTTCATTATCCGGGGAAGGTAATAATGAGAGATCATAACGGCATCAAGTCCTTTGCCGATGAGATTCTTAAACGGCACAAACTCATTTTGTTCAAGTTCTTCCAGGGTTTTGTCCACATATGGCATATCAAGATGCGGATCAACGTTCACACTCCCCTTTCCCGGAAAGTGCTTGGCCGTAGCGGCAATGCCGGATCGCTGCAGCCCCTTCATAACGTTTTCCGAATATCGGCAGACAACACTGCCCTTATCAGAAAATCCTCTGACTCCAAGACTCGGGTTATAAGGGTTTTCGTTAATATCCACAACAGGAGCCAGGTTCCAGCTGATGCCAAGATCATACATCTCCTCTCCAAGGATCCTTCCGGCTTCAAAGGCATTCCGCGGATTGCCGGTTGCTGCGATTGCCATCGAACCCGGGGAGATTGTGAATCCATTTTCAAGTCTTGTTACAATACCGCCTTCCTGATCAATGGCAAAAACAACCTCCCGTCCCAGAAAGGTCTTGATATCGGTGATGTATTCTTTCAACTGGTCTTTTGATTCGATATTACGCTGAAAGAGGATGATAAAGCCGGGATTGACCTTGCTTAGGATCTCCTTCGTTTCATCATCAAGTTTTCGGCCAGGGAGGCCGATCAGAAACAATCGTCCTAACGTTTCCGTTAATTCCATTTTATCCCTCCATTCATGTCGGTTAATTCCTGAAATGTTATAACAAAGATATCTATTGATGATTATACAACGATTAGTCCACTGTATGCAAGGATGAAACAATGTCATATCAAGAGGAATCAGGCCATAATCACCCATAATCACGCTTGATTGCGTTTGATTAACTGTTTCATGAATTGTACTGTCTCGTAAGGTATTGTATAATCAAGACGCTTGTTTCGGTTTATCTTTTTTTAATAAAGATAAATGTTATAACTTTAGGTCTTATTATCAGGCCTTTAAATACCTTGGAGGTGTTTTTATGAAAAAAGTTTTTGTGTTGTTGGTCATGTCCCTATTCGTTTTCTCAGCCTTTTCAGCGCCGGTAGTTGTTGATGAGTTGTTAACCCCGGAAAAACCGGAGATGGGAGGAACACTTTATCTTTCGGTTTCAGACTCACCGCAGACGTTCAACTTTTATGGGTCGCTGGATCCTGTATGCTATACCGTGGCGGGACAGTTCCTGAACAGTCTGGTTGAGATGCATCCTGTAACGAATGCCCTTCAGCCGGCTCTTGCTGAATCGTGGGAAGTCAGTTCGGACAACAAGGTGGTCACTTTTAATCTCAGAGACGTGAAATGGTCAGATGGAGAGCCTTTCACAGCGGATGATGTCATCTTTACCTTTGAAAATTTCCTCATGAATAAATTTGCAGAGGGGAATTCAATTGCCAGATTTACCATTAACGGCGAGTTGGTCAAATTCGAGAAAGTAAACGACAGGACCTTGAAAGCCCATCTGCCGGCTCCGTACGGGCCGTTTTTTACCGTTCTCTCTCATGCCAGTATTTATCCTGAGCATGTGCTTGCCGACAAGATAGATCAAGACGATCCGGGTTCGGTTAACAGCCTCTGGACAACGGATACCCCAATGAACGAGATCGTTGGAACAGGTCCCTTTGTGCTGGAAGACTATATCGTTGATCAGAAGATCGTGATGAAGAAAAACCCCCATTACTGGAAAGAAGACCGATGGGGAAACAAACTGCCTTATTTCGACAAGCTCGAATACCTGATTGTGAAGGATGCTCAGGTTACCAATGCGAAGTTCATGAGTTCTGAGATTGACTATATGTCACTGGAAGCAGCCGATTATCCGGTCTTTAAGCAGAATGAACTCGATGGTGCACCTTTTGTTGTGTATAGAGCGCAACCCACCAATCCGACACCAAGTCCTCTTCATCTCACCTTCAACTTCGATGCTGAAAACGAGGACCTCGCAAAGATCTTCAGCAACAAGAAGTTCAGGGTGGCGATGGAACATGCCCTGAACAGGGAAAGGATCATTGAGGAAGTTTATAACACGCTTGCAGTGCTTGGCGGCGTACCCGTTTTACCGTCAAACAAGGCCTTTTACAACCCGGCCATTGAGGATCTCAGAAGAGAACACAACCCTGAAGAGGCTGAAAGAATCCTTGACGAACTCGGTCTTGTTGACCGTGATGGAGACGGTTGGAGAGACTTCGAGAACGGCAACACGGTTGAATTTGTTCTCCTCGTTTCAACATACGAGCCGCATCAGGATGCGGCGTATATCTTCTCCGAAGGTGCAAAAGCGGTCGGGGTCAAATGTGAACTGCAGATTGTAGATGGATCTCTCAGAGCGCAGAAGGCACTCGGAGGAGACTTTGAGGCCTGTTTGTGGGCCTTCGGAAACCAGCCCGACCCACAGCTCAGAAAAGCCATCTGGTCACCGGGATACCCGCTTTACTACAACCACTTTTCCGCAATGAATCCTGACACCAAAGAGCCCTATAAAGATCTCAAGAACATGACAGCATGGGAAAAACAGATTCATTATGCCTTTGAGGCAGGACAGACTGCGATGAATCCAAGAGAGAGAAAAGTACAGTACGGTGTTTGGCAGGAACTCTATGCCGAGTACATCCCATTCATCTTCATCTGTAAGGGGATGGACCTCATGGCAGTCTCTGACAGTATCGGTAATTTCCATCAGACTGATAGCGGTGCCCTTGCCTATGCAACCTATACAATGTTCAGGAAATAGAATGATTTGACTTTTCAATACCGGCGGACGCAGTGTGCCTGCGTTCGTCGTATTTTTAAGGAGCGTGTTTTATGGCCTCTTTCATAATAAGAAGAATCCTGATCATGATCCCCATGATGTTTGTGATCTCATTTATATGCTTCTTTCTCACCGAGCTTCAACCGGGTGATTTCGTCTCACAGTATCTGGAAAATCCGAGGGTTTCCCCGGAGCAGATCGAGATGATTAAAGAAAGACTGGGTCTTGATAAACCGGCTATCGCGCGATATGGCAACTGGATAAAAGAGATCGTACTGCACGGTAACTTCGGGTATTCCTTTTCATTCAAGCGCCCCGTCACAAGTCTTATATGGGAGCGAATGGGATGGACGGTCAGTATTGCGCTTGCGACCATCCTCTTTCAATGGATGGTTGCCGTTCCGCTGGGGATTTACTCGGCTCTGCACCCCTACAAATTGACCGACTATATGCTGACGTTTATCGCCTTTATCGGTATCTCCATTCCCAACTTCTTCTTTGCCCTCGTATTAATGTACCTCACGGGGACAAGTGGAGGACTATTTTCAGCGGAGTTCATCGGAGCCCCTCTCACCTGGGCAAAGGTTTACGATCTCTTCACCCATATATGGATGCCCATCGCCGTTATTGGACTTTCCGGGCTGGCCGGTCTCATGCGTGTGATGAGAGGCAATATGCTGGACACACTCGGCGCCCCGTTTGTCAATTCGCTCAGAGCCCGTGGTCTCCCGGAAAAACGGGTCAGAAAGCATGTCATCAAGAATGCCCTGAATCCAATGGTCAGTATAGCCGGGATGCAGCTGCCAAACATATTCAGCGGAACAATCATAACGGCTATCGTACTAAATCTACCGACCATGGGACCTTTCTTCTATTCAGCGCTGCTGAATCACGACCAATATCTCGTTATGACCTTTCTGATGTTCATCGCACTCATCACGCAGATTGGAAATCTTGTGGCGGATATCATACTTGCCGTACTGGACCCCAGAATAAGGATAAGTTGAGGTGGGAATTGTGCAGGGAAAGACATCAAAGAGAGTCAGTCGGGCCTTCTTCAAACATAAACTCGGTATTATCGGCATGATCATCCTCATCGTGCTATATCTTATGATATTGTTTGCAGGGTTTCTTTCGCCCTACAACTACAAGAAATCAAATAACAAATTTACCTTTGCAGAGCCCAGCAAGATTCATTTTGTCAAAGACGGGGAATATATCGGTCCCCATGTTTACGGGATGAAAAAAGAGCGGAATCCGGTGACATTTGCGGTGGAGTTCACCATTGACAAGGAAAAGGTCTATCCTGTTAAACTCTTTGTGCGGGGAGACACGTACAAATTCTGGGGATTGTGGGAGACAGATATACACCTGTTTGGCATCGGGAATCAGGAAGATGCCGTGCTTTATCTCTTCGGAGGCGACAGATTCGGAAGGGACGTCTTTTCAAGGGTTCTGATGGGAGGACGCGTCTCGCTCACGGCTGGATTGATCGGCACGCTCATCTCTGTGGTCATCGGAGCGATCGTCGGTGCCTTTTCCGGGTATTACGGAGGCTGGGTGGATGTTATGATTCAACGGATCATCGAAATCCTCCGATCATTCCCGAGAATCCCGCTCTGGCTGGCGCTGGCCATGCTGTTGCCTCCAACCTGGCCGAGTACGACGGTTTATATCGGTATTGTGATAGTGCTGTCCTTCATCGGCTGGATGGGGGTTGCCCGTGTTGTCAGGGGAATGGTGCTAAGTCTCAGGGAGAAGGAGTTTATACTGGCGGCTCAGGTGATCGGACAATCGGATCTGAAGATCATAACAAAGCATCTCATCCCGAACACCGTGACCTATCTGGTTGTCGTCTCCACCTTGATGATCCCCGGAATGATACTTGGAGAGAGCTCTATCAGTTTTCTCGGACTGGGAATAAAAGAACCGATGACAAGCTGGGGGCTCCTTTTGAAACAGGCCCAGTCGCTGTCTGAGATACAGTCTCATCCCTGGCTGATGGTACCCGGTCTTTTCATCATTGTGGCTGTACTCTCCTTCAATTTTCTTGGTGATGCCTTAAGAGATGCGCTGGATCCCTACAGGACGGTGGATAAAGTATGAGTATAATCGATGTTAAGCATCTGAAGACCCACTTCAAGACGGAAGAGGGGATTGTCAAGGCGGTTGATGATGTCTCCTTTGAACTGAGGGATCAGGAGATTTTAGCTATAGTTGGAGAATCTGGTTGTGGCAAAAGCGTTACCGTTCAGTCGATCATGGGATTGTTGAAAACCCCTCCCGCTATCATCAGGGGCAGTATCAAATACAGAAACGAGGAGCTTGTCGGCATGCCGCTGAAAAAATACTACAGAATCAGGGGCAGGGAGATCGGTATGATATTCCAGGAACCGATGTCGGCATTCGACCCACTCTACACTGTTGGAGATCAGGCCGCTGAAGCTGTTTCACAACACTTCACAGAGTCGAAGACAACGATACGGAAAAAGATCATCGAGATGTTTGACAAAGTCGGAATACCGGAAGCAGAGAAGCGCTACGATGAATACCCGCATCAGATGAGTGGCGGGACGCTCCAGCGGATGATGATTGCCCTCCCCCTTTCCTGTGATCCCAATGTCCTCATTGCTGACGAGCCTACAACGGCCCTCGATGTAACGATACAGGCACAGGTCCTCAATGTGATGCGTGACTTGCAAAGGGAGACCGGAACCGCCATCATATTCATCACCCATGACCTGGGCGTGGTTGCCGAACTGGCCGACAGAGTTCATGTCATGTATGCCGGCAAGGTTGTCGAGAAGGCGGATTCGATAGAACTCTTCGATAACCCGAAACATCCCTATACCAAAGGGTTGCTTGCCTCAAGGCTGAAAAGGGAGCTGAAAGGACAGGAACTCCCCTACATCAAGGGAACGGTTCCACGGGCGTTTGAATTTCCAGCGGGATGCCGGTTTCATCCCCGATGCCCAAATAAGATGGCAATCTGTGAATCAAAAATGCCACAACCAATCCTGTTGCAAAATGGGCATGAGGTATCGTGCTGGTTGTACAACGGAGCTGATGAATCATGATAATAAAAGGCAAAAAGATCAGAAAGTACTTTCCGATAAAAAAAGGCATATTTCTCCAAACAGCGGGACATGTCAAGGCCCTGGAAGAAGTGGATTTCTTTGTACAAGAACATGAGACCCTTGGTGTGGTCGGAGAATCGGGATGCGGTAAGACAACCCTTGGTCGAGTGATCACCCAGTTGTATAATCCGACCTCCGGGGAACTGGAGTACCACTCGCCAGAAGAACAGAGATTTACATTCTCAAAGAAGATGCCCAAAAAAGGACTGAAAAAATATCGAAGGGACATACAGATGATCTTTCAGGATCCTTTCAGTTCACTGGATCCCAGAATGACCATAGGCGATATTCTCAGAGAACCCCTGGACGTGCATGAGATCTATGATAATCCCGCTGAAAGGGAGGATTACATCGAATACCTGCTGTCGAGAGTGGGGCTATACGCCGACTACGCCTCAAGATATCCGCACGAATTCAGCGGAGGGCAGCGACAACGCATATCACTGGCCAGGGCAATTGCTCTGAAACCCAGGCTGATCGTCTGTGATGAACCGACTTCTGCTCTCGATGTTTCGGTCCAAAGCCAGATCGTCAACCTCCTTCAGGAGTTAAAGGCTGAAGAACAGATGACGTACTTCTTCATATCCCATGACCTGGATCTGGTTCATCATATGAGTGAACGGATTATGGTGATGTATCTGGGAAGTGTGATGGAAGAGGGGGATTCGACCAGTGTCTTTGAAAACACCGCCCATCCCTATACAAAGGTCTTGATGAAGTCGATCCCCCATTGGGATCCGAAACAGAAAAAGTTGAAGGATGTGCATCTCGTGGGGGAACCGCCAAGCCCTATCAACCCGCCAAAGGGATGCCCGTTTAACACAAGATGCACCCATGTTATGGATATATGCAAAAATGAAAGACCGCCTCTGATTGAGATTGAGGACAATCACAAGGCAGCGTGCTGGCTCTTTAAAGAAGGAGTTTGAGAAATGGCAGATCGGTTTCTGTCTAAAGACAGAACAATAATGCCGGCGGAATACGAGCAACACCGGGCCACTCTGATGCTGTTCCCATATCGGCCTGACACATGGCGCGAAGAAGCGCTTCCCGCCCGTATGGCATTTTCGTGTGTTGCCAACATCATTTCCCTGTCTGAGAAGGTGTATATGGGGGTCCGAAAAGAGGACAAGCCGAAAGCTGCAAGGCTTCTCTCACCGGCGGTTGAACTGATAGAGCTCGAATACAACGATGCCTGGATGCGAGATGCCGGCCCGACTTTTGTCCGTGGCGGGGAGAACGAGCTCTTCGGGATTGACTGGAATTTCAACGCCTGGGGCGGAGAAGCAGACGGTCTCTATCCTGACTGGGAGGCGGATAACCGGCTTGCCGGACAAATCCTTGAAAGGTTCCATTACAAGAAAATAAAGCTGAGAACCACGATTGAAGGTGGGGCTTTAAGCATCAACGGCAGGGGAACCCTGATAGCGGTTGAGGAATGCGTTTTGAACACCAACCGGAATAAAGACATCACAAAATCTGAAATGGAAGCGTTATTCAACAAGCATCTGGGGATTGAAAAGGTCATATGGCTTCCCCTGGGCGTCTACAACGATGAGACCGATGGACATACTGATAACATGTGCTGTTTTGTTTCGCCTGACAAGGTTCTTCTGACGTGGACAGACGATCCTGGTGAGCCCCAGTATGAGCGTTCAAATACTGCCTACAACATCCTTAAAAGCGCAACAGATGCTGAGGGAAACCGGCTCAACGTTGAAAAGATCCAGCAACCCGGCCCCCTTTACCTGAAACCCGAAGAAAGCGCCGGAATTGAAAGCGGGTCAGCTGTTAAGAGACCGGCTGGAACAAGGCTCGCAGCCTCCTATATCAATTTTTACATCACCAACCGTATCGTTGTCATGCCTGTTTTTAACGACAGACATGACAAAGAGGCTGTTGAGACGATAAAACGTAACTTTCCGAACAGGCGTGTTATCCCGGTTTACTCCCGTGAGATCGTGATTGGAGGCGGTAACATCCATTGCATCACCCAGCAGATTCCGTTATGAAGCATCAGCACCAGCACCAGCAGCGGGGACGGTTCTTGTTGCAAATGTTTCATTTGCAACAAGAACCGTC
>CAZVWW010000095.1:5783-9147 GCA_964631265.1 uncultured Thermotogaceae bacterium | reverse complement strand
TATGTTATAATCTTGGCGCAGTTTTCTATAACTTTTTTGAAATGAGGGTTAGTATGTTTGGAAAATATGCTGTTAAGCGTATCCTTTTGGGGGTTCTTTCCTATGTCACCATTATCTTTGTTTATTCTGTTTTATTAAACACCAGCCTTGAGGCGACTATCCGCGGACAGATCTGGGAGATGGTTCAAGGGTATATGATGACGGAAGAGGTAAAAGAACTCCCGGAAGAGGAGTTTTCAAAAGCACGGGAGAGAATGACGCAACAGCTGGAAAAGCAATACGGGTTGGACAGGCTGTTTGTTGTCCGTGTGCTGGACAGAACCGCTCAGGCGCTTCGTTTTGATTTTGGAGAGACATCCTATCAGACGGCGGACGGTTCTCAGAAGATTGGGGATGTTGTCTGGGAGGCTGCTCAGGGGACGATCATCCTCTTCGGGGTTTCATCAATTATCTGTGTCTGGATTGGGGTTTTTCTGGGGAAATTGAAGGCTCAGAAGAATGGCTCGCATTTTGACAAGTCGACTTCTTTGTTGACGATGGTCTTTTTCGGGACCCCTTCCTGGTGGGTTGGTTCGATTATGATCTTTATCTTCGTTTATTCTTTCCGGCTTTTTCCGGCGGGGAATTTTCATTCTGTGCCGGTACCACAGGACTTCGTTCCCTACGTACTGGACAGTATGTATCACATGTTTCTGCCTGTTTTCACCCTTGTGATGGTTGGTTTTTGGGGCACGGCTTATATTGTCAGAAATATTCTGATGGGAAAGCTCCATGAAGACTACATCATGTCAGCAAGGGCCAGGGGAATACCGGAGAGAAAGGTCATGAACAAGCATGCCATGCGATCCGCAGCACCTCCGATTGTTACAATGACGCTTCTCTCTATCCTGACCTCGATTAATGGCAGCGTTCCTGTGGAGCGGGTCTTTTCCTGGCCGGGCCTTGGGCTGCTTTTATGGAAGGGGTTGAAATCCAACGATGTTCCCCTTATGATGGGGGTTTTATGTGTCACAACACTCATCTACTGTGCCGGTCTGATATTCCTCGATCTCATTTACGGATTTCTTGATCCGAGGATTAATTACAGTGGGGATTAACCGGGAAGGTGTATTTCTGCTTTTGGGGCTCTGACACGGTAAGGTGGATCGAGCTTGTGAGTTGAAATGTTGATTTTATTGAGGTGATAGAATGTCCCGTGATTTGTTTCTGGGTTTGGGTGATGAGATCATCAACGATTTTTTAAAGGATCTGCTGGTGGACAAGAACGAGCATGTTCAGAGGCTTGAGATGATTGCTGAGCAAAATTATATTGACCTTAAGCTGAAAGGGAGCTATAAGTCCATGAAGGGCAAGGCGAGATACAAGCTTCATCTTGAGGAGTTTTCCGAGGATTTAACGAATCCTAAAACCATTCTTTTTACCGTTGAACCGGTGGGCATGTTTTCCAAAATGGCGCTTGGAAGTATCAAGATGTTCAAGAAAAAACTCGAACCTTCCGTTGTCGTCGAAAAGAACCTGCTGACAATCAATCTTTGCAGTATCATTGAACGCTGGAAGCCTGAATTTACCTATTTGATTAAAGACTATTCACTTGGCAATTTTGAGATTAAGCCGGGGATCATTATTGCAGACTTCACCAAGAGAAAAGGATAGTATAAAAACAATCCGCCCTGCAAAGGGCGGATTGTTACTTTCTTCAAAAATTATCCGTTTCGTTTTAATAAGCCCTTGATCTTCGCGTGTTTCTCCATCTTTCCAAAGGCCATAATTCCCACGGGAAGCATGATAGCTCCCATCAGTAGAAGTGGCAGCGTGTAATTCGACAATGCCGGGAAGGGCTGGCCTTCGAGAATGGCTTCGCGCATCCCCTTTAAGGCATATGTTGCCGGCGATATCATTGCAACTTTCTGCATCCAAAGGGGCAGCACCTCGACTTCGTAATACACCCCTGAGAACATCAGCAGTAATGCCTGAAAAATATGTACCACCTGAACACCCTTTTCAGGGGAGATCAAAGGCATGATTGCCGCTATCATGCCCAGTCCGATGAAAGACAGGCTGCCAACTGCCAGAATCCCGCCTGCAGCAGCGATATTGGCTTTACTCAGACTCAACTGAAAGAACCAGGAGACGAAGAGCAGTATCAATCCGGATCTCAGGAGTCCGTAGAGAATCGAGAACCAGCACACGCTTAAAAGATGCGTGGCTCTTGAGACCGGTGACATGAACGTGTATTCAATCGTTCCCTCCCACCGCTCCCATGCGACTGTCTCCGCAACGATCTCAAACAGAATCGACAGGTAGCCCCAGAGGATCGAACCGATCAGCATATACAGAATCAGATAGTTGACATCCACAACCGCTCCTGAGAATGATTCAACCCCTTTTCCGATGAATCCCATGGTTACGGAATTGGCCACTGTGTAGGCAAAGAAGACCAATTCCCATTTCCAGTATCTTTTTATCAGATTAAAATTTCTTTCAACGAAGGCCCATGAGGCCCTCAGTTCTCTTAACACTAATTGCATATTATGACACCTCTCTTACTATCTCGGAGTAGTCTTTTTCGTTTAGTTCTTCCCCCGTGTAATGGAGGAAGACATCCTCGAGTGTGACAATTCCGTTTTTATTCTTCGGGACCTCTGCTTTGAGTGCCTCGACAAACCCCTGTTTCCGGATCTTTCCTTTGTGCAGGATTGAAACCCTTGAACAGAGCTGCTCCGCTTCGTACATGTCATGCGTGGTGAGCAGGATGGTTGTCCCGTGTGTCTCTTTGACCTCATCAATGAGGGCCTGCACTTCGATCTTGGCCCTTGGATCGAGTCCTGTTGTCGGTTCGTCGAGCAGCAACAATTTCGGTGCGGACAAAAAAGCCCTGGCAATCGAGACTTTCTGTTGCATGCCCCTTGAAAAGTCTTCTAATGGATCTGAGATTCTGTTCTTTTCAAGGCCGATCTTCTCAAATATCTCGTACAGTATTTTCTTAGCCTCTTTTTTGTTGATACCGTATATTCCCGCTGTGAAGAGTAGATTCTCCAATGCGGATAGTTTTTTGAAAAAACTGGCCTCGACGGAGACTCTGTTGATTAGAGCACGGACCTTTCCGGAGTCTCTTTCGGTGTTGTGTCCGAAGACTTCAACCGTCCCTTCGTCCGGGATGAGTAGCGTGGAGATCATCCGAATGAGCGTTGATTTCCCCGAACCGTTGGGGCCGAGTACGCCGAATATTTCACCGGGTTTGATATCGAAACTGACGTTTTGGACCGCCATGACCCGTTTTTTCTTTCCTTTTATGAATGTTTTTGAAACATTTTTTACGCTTAATGGGAGCTTGTTTCTTAAGATCACTGTTTAACACCTCCGT
>CAZVWW010000095.1:2670-5683 GCA_964631265.1 uncultured Thermotogaceae bacterium | reverse complement strand
GGGAGCTTGTTTCTTAAGATCACTGTTTAACACCTCCGTCTGTGTTCTTCTTTTCTTTGTTCTCATCATTTCACGGCACGCTTCCTGTTGGTTGACAATGCCAGTTCCCGGTTGAAATAATCCTTCGTCTGAAATCTCCGGAATAGCGTTCTTTGTGTTGCGTTGTTTCAATCTCTTTGTGCATGACAGCACCTCCTGTTTGGTTTTGGTTGAATTTGCATAAAAAAAAGGCCGTGACTCCCGTCACGGCCTTTTTGCTTATAGAAAAGTGTTTACGCTTTAATCACACGGTTGCTTTCCTGAAGGCATGACGAGACAGAGGTATCCCACGTTACCGAATACGCTCGTGTTCATTATCCTTATTCTCATCATTACGCCTCCTTAATTTGATTTATGGCTTGATTAATATACCATAAATCCATTTGATTTTCCAGTTGTATTCAAAAGTGTTACTAAGTTGTAGATTTATGTCAATGTTTCATGCAGTCAGGTAATCTGTTTCCCGGGAAGGTCAATCGTAACGGTTGTTCCAACGTTTTTCTCAGAGGAGATTCGGATCTCTCCTCCGAGTCTTCTTGTTTCTCTTTCAACAGATGCCAGGCCTGTTCCAAATCCGGATAGTCTGTTGATGGTTTCAGTGGTGCTGAACCCCTGCATGAAAAGCAGTTGATGCAGGTCTTCATCCCGGATTATCTCTGTGTCCTCCTCCAGGATGCCTCTTTGTTTTGCGGATTTGATGATCTTCTCTTTGTCGATTCCGTCTCCGTCATCCGAGATGGCTAAGGTGATATGGTCTTCGTACTCTGAGATCGTAATGGCAATCGTTGCCTTTTCCGGTTTCCCTTTTCTGACCCTTTCATCCGCATCTTCGATGCCATGATCCAGTGAATTTCTGAAGATATGGATGAGACTTTTGAGCAGGGGGTTGATCTTTTCCGGGTTGACAAGTATGTCATCGCCTGCGATTGTCAAGGGGTTCAGGGGGACATTTAATCTGTTAGCGGTGGTGTTGACCAGATTTTTCATCGGGACAAGGAGTTCCATTAAATACTCCTGTTCAAATCGCCTTAAAATTGAGAGGGCTTGTTTAGTCTTATCGGTTTCATCGATCTCAGAGAGTACTTCTTCCAAATTTCTGATTAAACGCTTCGTTTTTTTGTTAACCAAAGATTTTGTAAAAAACTCCGGGTCGATGATCTCATAAATCTCCTTCATTTCTGTTTCGAGCCACTGTTCAAACGGTGTGTTATGGATATATTCAGAGAGTTTTTCAATACTTCTGAAATCTTCTTCTCTCAGGCTGATTTCCATTTGATGGAGCTTCTCAGTCAGGTCATCAAGCCCATAACACGCAAAATTTCCTTTATAAGTGTGAATGATTCTGTACAGTTCATTCTTGATTTCTGTGAAGTGAACGGTTTTATTATGAAGCAGCCGGTTGATGTTGTCTGTGAAGAACCGTGTGTAATCGTTCTGAAGTTCGTTGAAATCACGGTAGTTCATAACAATCTTAACGATCTTGTTGAATAAGACTCTTTCTTGATGAATCTCGTCTCTTAAAGCCATCTCTTCGGTGATATCTCTTGCGATCAGCATGATCTTCGGCTTTCCATCCTCGAAGATACTCCTGTATTTCAGTTGTATAATCCGACTGTTGATGACAGTTTGGTCGGGTAGTAACGTGAGGAATGAGTTTCTTCTGACATGATCCTGTTCGGAGAAGCTACTCTTGAGGATTGATTCGACAAATGACGGATCGTTTTCTTCCCCGCGGGCTATCAGGGAGGGGAAATAGGTTTTCTCCAGATTCTTTTTGTCGAAAAGGGTTGTGCACTCACGGCTGTATTCGGATTCAACAAGCAGGGAGTTGTCGAATTTGCAAAAACCTTCACCCGTATTGTTGAGAAGTGTTGTCAGGGAGTTGTTTTTCTTCCGGAGTTGTTGGGTCCTCTCCTCAACTCTTTCCTCCAGTTCAGCATTCTTGTTCTCAATCTCCTGATAAGAGCTTTCGAGTTCCTCGTTCAGCGCAAACATCTCTTCATTAGCCGCCTCCAGTTCTGTTTTTTTCACCCTGAGTGCCTGGTTCTGATGCTTGAAATCGTTGATCAGGAAACTTCCGAGCCCGAACAGAACAATACATGCTGAGATCCCGAATGAAGACTGTTTCATATAGGGATAGAAATCGATGAGTACGGAGTCATGGATTTCAGTTAATATATTGACCCAGAGGATGAAGTTTAAAAAGGTCTTACGTGAAAGCAGACAGATGACAACAAAGGCCACGATACTCAGAAATTCAAATGAGTACTGGAAGAATTGAAATCCAAAGAAGCCGGCGATTATTGCGAGTACTACTCCGCCCGTAATGAAAATTTTGGTGAACTTAAACCGGTTGAACAGGTATTTTTCAAGGCCGGCGATGAGAAGGATTGTAAAGAGAAAATCATACTTCGGATATATTGAAAGATAATAGGCCGTTGAGAGGGAGACTGTTTCGCGAAAACTCATGAGGAGTGGATACATAATGCCAAAGTAGAGCGCAAAGATCCCCATAAAGATATAAGCCAGTTTCTTTTCACTCTCGTAAAAGGCAATCATGAATGTGATAAAGGCGAGGAGGAGACTGAGTCCCGTCAGAATAAAGAAGACATAGCTGTTATTGATCGTTTCCAATATACTCATGAAGAGCAGATGATGGTAATTGCCCTTTAGGATGTCAGTCAGATTGACAAAGCGACCGCCTTTTTTGATCATAAAGCTGATAGTGGTTTGACCGGTGTCGATATACTCCCGGAGATCGAGGATTCGGAAATGGTTAAAGACACCTCTTATTATCTCAGTGTCTTCAAGCTGGAACGTATATTCACCGTTGATTCTGACTGAAACGTCATGGTAGTGAACAGGTGAGATCATCAGCGCAGTAACGCTTTCCGGGTTGAGCGTGAAGAGTATTTCTGTATCGGAAGTATAGGTTCCGCTGCTGTAATGCTCATTTTCCCGGAGGTTAAGTGCC
>CAZVWW010000095.1:1460-2570 GCA_964631265.1 uncultured Thermotogaceae bacterium | reverse complement strand
GGCTGCATAATGGCATTAATTCGGAATGGATCTTCGAGTTTGTCGTGATTAGATTCCGGGTGGTTAGGTCTGCTTCCGCTCCGTTAAAATCGGTGGCCTTCCCGCCGGCCTCTCTGACGATCAAAATAGAGGCTGCGATGTCCCAGGGTTTGAGATTGATACCGCAAAAGGCTTCTGTGTGACCCGACGCCACCTCGCAGATTTGGACTACTGCGGAACCAAGGATACGAACCCGCTGAGATGTCTTAACCAGTTCCCAGAAGAGTTGTAATCTGGGGTCGTTAAGCCCTTTGGCCCGTTCTATGCCATGTGTTATCCCGGAGGTGATCGCGGATTCCGCCAGATTATCGATATTCGAGCAGGTTATTCTCTCAGCATTTAACCAGGCTCCCCCACCTTTTTTGGCTTCGAAGAGCATATTCATTTCCGGGCAGTAACAGAGGCCAAACTGTATCTTCCCTTCAACCGCATAGGCTATTGATATTCCCCATATTGGCAGGCCATGCATGAAGTTGGCTGTTCCGTCAATGGGATCGATCACCCAAAGGCTTTTGGAATCGATGACGGATTTCTCCTCGCCCTCTTCCTCGCCGAGGAAACGGTCTTCTTTAAAACGTCCCTTTACAGCATTGATGATGGTGTTCTGAGCATATCGGTCAAGTTCTGTCACGGGATCATCTCTGTTTTTGTCTTTGAATGAGACATCCAGTTTTTGATGGTGTTTTACCTTCAGTTCTTTTCCAAGGTTGATGATGGTCTCACGTGCCAGTTCGTATCGCTTTTCAAATCTCATCAATAGTCGCCTTGAACGGTTTTACCTTCCAGGATCCTGACGCCGCTGCTGGCACCAAGAAGTGTGGCACCGTTGGACATCATTCTCTCGGCTGTTTCAAGATCTCTTATGCCCCCTGCCGCCTTGACTTTCAGTTCGTTGCCGACCACGTATTTCATCAGGGCCACGTCTTCCACGGTTGCGCCATGTTTTGCAAAGCCGGTTGATGTTTTGACAAAGGCAGCACCGGCCTCTTTTGCAAGCAGACAGGCCATTATTTTTTCCTCTTGTGTGAGGTTGCATGCCTCGATGATGACTTTGACCGGTGTTGTACCGCA
>CAZVWW010000095.1:0-1360 GCA_964631265.1 uncultured Thermotogaceae bacterium | reverse complement strand
GCCTCCTTGCAGAGTGCCATAATATCGTCCGGGGTGGCGGTCGGTTTCAGATTTGTGTGTTCAATCGCCGCTGCGATTGTTTCTTTGGTCTGGTCTTCCTTCTTTGCCTCTTTGAAGCTGTATTCTTTGAGTATTCTGTCTTTATTCTGTAGTATTTTTTGAATCGTGTCGTTCATTTTTTCATCTCCTCGCTGTGTTGATGGTCCCAAGTGCTATGGATGTTAGTTTTGCCTCTGCCCTGTCGGCCCGGCTGACAATGACGATGGGAACGGCAGCTCCCATAAGGAGACCCGCTATGGTACCCCCTCCGATGTATTCCACGCTCTTTCCAAGCAGATTACCGCTGTGAATGTCAGGAACGAGTATGATATCCGCGTTGCCGGCAACATCACCGGAGATTTTCTTAACACCGGCGGCGAAATCACTTAGCGCGTTGTCCAAACCGAGTGGTCCGTCAACAACGCAGCCCTTTATCTGACCCCTGTCGTTCATCTTGCTCAGAATGGCGGCATCAGTTGTTTCTGGCATCTTCTCATTTACCACTTCAACAGCTGCAACCGGCGCAACACGCGGGGTTTTAATACCCAGGGACTTCATCAGTTCAACGGCATTCAGGATGATATCTCTTTTCTCATTGATATCGGGTCTCAGATTCATCCCCCCGTCCGTTATGGCGATTATTTTCTTTAACGTTTGGGTTTCGGCAACTGCAATATGGCTTAAAAGGCGTCCTGTTCTTAATCCCCAGTCTTTGTTCAACACGGCTTTTAAAAGAACGGCGGTTTTGATGAGGCCTTTCATGAGCAGCGTGCCCTCACCGTTTGAGATGAGTTTGACACTCTTTTCGGCTGTCTCACTGTCATTTTCTGTGTCAATGATCTCATACTCTTTGAGGGTCTTCTTCCCTTCCAGGTTTTGTATGTTTTCCAGAATATGTTCTTTTTTTCCGACAAAGAACGGTTTGATTAATCCCTTCTTTTCTGCTGTGGCAACTGCCTTAACGGCTTCAAAGTCCTCAGCGCCTGCCAGAACAAGGTTTTGTCTTTCGATCTTTTCAGTTAGGTCAAACAATTCTTTAAAGCTCTGCATTTTCTCCCCCTGATCAATAGTCTTTTTTCCAGATTTTTCCGTCTTCGGTTAATATGTAGATACCTTCCTGTGTCCAGGAGAAATCCTTTATCTCCTTTTCAAATGTATACGTCTTGATATCGTTATCCATGGTGCTGTATAACAACAATTTGTCTTTGTTTTTACCGATCAGCAGCATCTGTTCCTCGTTGTAATAGGCCTCTTCAAGTTCCATCCCCAGTTCCACCGGCATGGTCATCTTGTCATCAAAGATGAGATAATAATGAACAAC
>CAZVWW010000094.1:2475-9238 GCA_964631265.1 uncultured Thermotogaceae bacterium | reverse complement strand
TTGGCTCGATGGCCGGCGGGGGTTTCTCATGTCAAAACAAAACCGGCCCGAAGGCCGGCTCTATTCTATATGCTAATATTTACCAAGGGGACTGACCCCTTGGATCCATGGTACGGGGTTTTATCAATCCGTGAAAGCATCCAGAAAGCAACTGGGTTCATCTTTCACGATTCTTAGAAAATGCCGGAGCTGCCTTTCATAGGTGGTGGAAACCAACGGGATGCCCTCCCGGATATCTTTCAGGTTGCTATTCAAATATTTCCAGTCGAGAATGGCTCCCTCTTCATCAATTGCATCGCATAGTATTTTCCGGTGCTGGTCCTCTTTCTATCAATATCTATTAGCCATATCTAATCATTGGACACAACCGGAATGTTACGACCCGATGAGCTCTCAAAGAAGAAGACGATCAAACAGAAACAGTCGGTGCGCCGGATACGTTTTCAGAAGTTAGTAAGCGACAGGGCCATGATTTTCTGGGATAACCAGGTGAAATGGAGGAGTTTGCCTGTTTCTTGTTACTTTGATTCAGCGGACCCTGGGAGGGTGATTGTCCTTGTCCGCGGAGAACTGATGGGGATTGTGAATCGATTCAAGCACAACACGCGTAAAATGATGTATAATAATAGCGAAGAAAGAAAAGGACACCAACAATTCCTGCCCACGGCGAAGCAACTTCTTTCTACCCTCATGTCCTGGTTTGCGTCTTGCCAACAGAAGGCTGTCGATTTCTTGAAGCAACTTACAAGGCAAGAAGAGACATCCCGTCATCACAAAATTCCTCTGAGGAGGGGTTAGCATGAGAAAAAAGGCGCTTTTCAGGTTTTTTATTTTCACTTCCTTCATTATCCTGTTGATTACCGGTTGTGTTTTCAACAACGATTACACCGTAACGATAAAGGCCTGCCCGAAGACGGGCGGCGAAGTCAGCTTTAACGAGACCTCCTGGGCCGGCGAGCATACCAGACAGTTCAAAACCCGGCAAGGAGAACTGGCAATTTTTGCCCGACCAAGCCGGGGGCACCAACTTGCCGGCTGGTATAGAGGCTCGACGCTTCTGAGCACAAACAGCTCACATACCGTCACGGTGGATAGCGACATAACCTTCAGGGCGAGTTTCACCTCCCTCCGGGCCCTCGAGTTTGAAGATCCCGAACTTGAAAGGGCGGTTCGTAAAACCGGGGGCTATACCGGGCCCGCTACCGGCACGATCTACCCGGAGGATGTTCTCGGTATCCGGGAACTGGAGATCGTCGGTTCAATTGAACATTCGGGACCCCGAACCAACCGTGCTGATTTGAACAGACTCATCGAGGAGGATCGCCATACTTTCAGGACTTCAAACGGGGGAACCCTGACCTCCCTTGAAGGGATACAGGCCCTGAAGAACCTTGAATGGTTGTTCTTTCCCTTTAACAGCGTCGAGGATATCACCCCGCTGAGAAACCTGAAAAGACTGGAGATCCTTTATTTCTGGGACAACCGGGTGACGGATATCACCCCTCTCGTCGAAAATCCGGGGATTGACGAAGGCGATGTGGTCAAGATGGAATACAACTATCTCAACACAGACCCCGATTCAGAAACGATGGCGATGATACAACAACTGGAAGAGAGGGGTATCGACGTCGGTTATAAAGAACAGAAGGCATACACCCGGCAGTACACCCTTTCGGTGCAGGCCACTCCGGCCCTCGGAGGGAATATACAAATCGGGACGGACCCCATCGGCGACGCGGAACAGAAAACAGTCGGAGAGGGAACAAGACTGGAGATTCAGGCCTTTTCAGAAAGTGAATACACCTTCACCGGCTGGTATGAGGGAGAGGAGAAGATAAGCGAAGACAATCTCCTTTCGGTGAAGTTGACCTCCGACAGAACGCTGGAAGCCAACTTCGAACGTCTTCCCCCCGGTTATATCGACCCCGATTCCCTCAAAGAGCTGCCCTATATCTCGAGCGCCCTCATATCATCCTCGGACAACAACAATCAGATCGTTCCCGATTCGGAAATCGCAGTCCGAACAACATCGGGCCTCTACGGAACGATCTTCTTCATGGGGAGAGAGCCGGAGCTCATGTTTCAGTACACCGTCTATAACAGCGAGGGCGGGACGGAATACATGGAGATGGTAACCGTCGAGGAATCCTCCATGGCATTCGATATCGACAGAGACGGGGAGACCGACTTCACCTGGCAGACTTCAGAGGCGGGAACGCGCTTTCACGATGGAACGCGATCCCGTGGCAACGGATACCTGAACTTCGACCGGTCATCCTTTTTCACCGACAGGGAGTCCGATAACGGGATTCTGTTCTATTATCCCGATTACGGGAACAACATCGTGATCGTTTCAAAGGACATAGCAATCTATGATGAGATCCCTCAGACCGATCAACAGATCGCATACGTCAGGAACGCAGACTGCCCCGTTTTCCAGGCGGGGGACATCGTTATTGATACGAACAACCACCTGATGAGAAAGGCCGCCCACGTGGAGACACATGAAGACTATTACCTGCTGCACACGGAATGGGCAACGCTCGAAGAGGCGTTTAAGAGCCTGAACCTGAACGTCAACTTCTCTCAGAGTCCCCGGAAGTTCACCTTCCCCGGGAGAGACAGCGAAAGGAAAAAGACCGGCGAACGGGTCGGCATGAACTATGGCGGCAGCTTCGAGTTGGATGTTCACGACATTCCCGGCATTCCCGACGTCATCACCGGGACCCTTTCCGGTGAGCTCAACGTGGGTGCAAAGCTCTTAACGGAGTTTGAGATCGGCTGGGCCTCGAGTAACCGGCTGGCTGTCTACCTTGAAGGAGGGGTTGATGCCTCCATCGCCGGAAAGCTCGGTCTTGAGGGCGAGATCGGAGGCCAGTTTGAGAAGGACCTCAGTAACTACATCGGATCCTTTAGTAAGACGATCTGGGTCTACTACATCCCGGTTGAGATCACCATAAAGCCCATCCTCGAGGCGGAATACAGCGCCGACGGCTGGATCGGAATAGAGTCCGAAGCGGCGTTTAGCCAATCTATGAAAACAGGGTTTGAGATCGGAGAGACCACCGGGTTTGATTGGATAGAAACCAAACTGGACAAGAGCGTCTCCTTTGATTTTGATCCCTCGATTAAGGGGAGCGCGGAATTTAAACCTAAGCTCATCCTCGAGCTACAGGCGGACATCTGCTGGCTTGCCGGACCGACGTTCGAACTCTACCCCTATCTCAGGAGCTACATCGACACCGAGACGCACATACACGGAATGAACTGGGACGATCTCGATGTCCAGTTCAATGCCGGCCTCGATTTCGGTGTGGAGACAACCTTCGGACTCTCCGGCGCCGACTGGCTGAAAGACATCGGCTTGACAGACCTGGCGATCAGCACCGAGCCACTCTCGCTGCTCAGTTTTCCCATACTGGCGTTCGATATCGCCCATCCGGCCAGGCCCGATGATCTGATGCTCTCTCTGGAAAAAACCGGGGAGGAGTACCCGGACATACAGTTGAACTTCCGGGATAACTCGGCGTATGAGGACTATTACGACATCAGCCGATCGTTCAGCCCCGGGAACTATTCGGTGATCACAAAGCTGCCAAGTAATACATCAGATAATATCCGACACAACGACGCCATCGTACCGGATGAGGAAACGTATTATTACAAGGTCCAGGGCTATGATGTTGCTAATTTCTCCGTGAACCCCTTCGGTTTTAAGAAGGAAATCCGGATAGATTCGGCCTTTTCAAATGTCGCATCGATCACGCTGAACCCGCCGGAGATCAAAAAAGTTGACGGGAAGGAAGGGCTGATCTACGATGCCACCAACACCTTCACCTGGGAGGGCAGCGATACAACCTGCAAGAGGGAGATCGTCAAGTACCTGATCCGAAAAGATTTTGGGGAATGGGAGGCGAACACACCGCCGGAACTCAATGAATACACCTGGAGTAATTATAGTACAGGAACTCATGTTTTCGAGGTCAAGGCTGTGGATGACGACGAACTTGAATCAAATATCGTTCGCTGGCAGTTCGAATACGACGTCGGGAAACCGGTGGTCGAGAAGATATCGGGTAAACAGGGGATCATCAACGACCCATCCAACACCTTTACGTGGCGCGGGGAAGATACCAACCCGGGCGGTACCGTTGAACACTATGAATACAGAAAAGACAACTCAAGCTGGAAAAGAACAGAAGATAGGGAACTGAAATGGCAAGGTTACGATTATGGGACCCACACCTTTTCGGTCAGGGCCGTGGACGACGAGGGGTATCTCTCCGAGCCGGCAAGATGGCGCTTCGATTACTCAACGGCCACCGTTCTCTTTTCCGAGGACTTTGAGACCGGGGATTTTTCCAATAATGCCTGGAGGATCGGCGGGGAAAGCATTCAAGTGACCGATGATGAATCTTTTGAGGGAAATTATTGTGCAAAGCTCTCTTACGACCATTCTGATTCAGACTATTCTAATGCTATTTCCTTTATGATGGCTACCATCACACTTAACGAGCCGGCGGTATTGAGTTTTTTCAGGAAATTGGAATATGCTGGAACGGAGACCCATGATTACACAAACCACTTTGACCTAGACATCGGCACTATCAATGAAAACGGGGCGTTTGAAAAACACCCGGAACACCCATATGGTTTTGCCGATGCAAGGTGGCAAACCGATTGGGAAGAGGTCGTCCGGATGCTGCCGGAAGGCACACATGTGCTGCGATGGTCGCTTTATTGCTCCTCCGTCTACCCTAATAAAGCACCTTTCACTGCCTATATCGACAACATCACGATCCTTCCCGAAATGGACCTGGGACATCCGGTCGCATTTCCCCCAGAGTGGAAACGTGCTCTTTACCGTCGATATCATATAGGATTAACAAAGGATGCTCAGGGAAACCGGATTATCTATTCAAGAACGCTAAAGGACATCATGTGGTTTTCTTATTACAGAATGAATCTGAAGGGGAAGACAAGCAATCTATCCGGTTTAGAGGAGATGGAAAATCTCAGAATATTAGAGTTATCGCCTCATGACAACCATCTTGAATATTCTGCGAAATTAACATCGTCCGACTTGGCTCCCATCCAGCATCTACCCAAGCTTCGTATTCTGGATCTCTCTAAACACGCAATAAAGGATCTAACCTTTCTCAGAAAACTAAAAAGTTTAACTCGTCTTACCTTAAATAATAACAGCCTCAGCGACTTAAAACCAGTCTCAAATCTTCATAATCTCAGATGGCTTTCGCTCAATGAAAACAATATCAGCGACTTGAGACCAGTCTCAAATCTTCATAATCTCAGATATCTTAAGCTCAGTGAGAACAATATCAGCAATATAGCCCCTCTTTCCGGATTAACGGAACTTAAAGGGTTGCTCTTAGAAAATAACAACATAAAGGAGATTACCGCCTTACAGGAACTTAATCTTAACTCCGATTATTTCTCTATCAATCTTTCTCATAATTATATCGAGGATATCGGGCCACTGGCGGCTAATAAAGGATTGGACGAAAAATGCTCGGTAAGTCTCTTTATGAATAATCTTCACTTCCCCATGTACAACATAATAGATCCACCTTCGCCTATACCAGGGGATTGGACTGACTATTATACATTGAGGGATGATAAAGGTGTGAAAATATGTATTTACCCTCAACGGACCACCTGTTCCAGTACGGAGTCAAATGACCGGGAGACCTCCTTCCACGAAAAGCCCCCTTTGGATTCAGAGGAATGAGGGGTTGAACGTTTTTTCCTGAGAAACAACGGGGTGAGCCTTTTATATCAGCTAATGAGGCTTATAGCATGACTTGAAATCGAAACAAATCGAACGCGAGAAAATCAAAAAACAGATGGAACGGGCACTGGATACGGGCAAGACCTTTTTCAACGAAACGGCCGACCGGATGATGGGTTATGAATCCGGCGATTGCCGATTTCAAATCGTTACTGTGATATAATCTAAAGACCCCGGACATATTTACCAAGGGGACTGACCCCTTGGATCCAGGGTCTAAACGCCGGAAATACCCTACGTGTATAAGGCTGTTGTAATAAATCCTAACAGTTTCTGAAGGGTTTTTATCAACCAGACAGTTTATCATGAGAAAAGAGGATGCCTATTAAAATACTGGGAGTTGTGGGAAGTAAAAGAAGACGGGGCAACACGTCAATACTCGTTGAGACCTTGCTGAAAGCGGCTGAAACACAAGGGGCGCATACTGAGCAGATCTTTCTCGACGATTATGACTTTGCCGACTGTAACGGCTGCGAAGGTTGCCAAAAAGACTTTCAATGTGTCGTTGATGACGGTATGCAGGCGATATATCCCAAGATTCTCGAAGCTGACGGACTTGTTATCGGCTCGCCCACCTATTTTTACAATATCACCGCCCTCATGAAGGCGTTTCTTGACCGCCTCTATTGTTATGAGATCTTCGATCCGGAGGACCGGTCGGTCTGGATTCCTTTCAATGAGACCGGAAAGATAAAATATGCCGTTGCTCTTGCCGTTTGTGAACAGGCCACACAAGAGGATATGGGCTTTACAGCACAGGCCCTGTCAAAACCGCTGGAAGCTCTTGGATACCGAATCACAGATACTGTTAAGAGTCTTAATGCCTTTCGCAAAGGAGAGATTGCAAAAGATGAAAAAGAACTTGCGAAGGCTAAAAAGGCCGGTATAAGACTCGTGAAGACCTTGAAACTAAGAGAGGATGTCATCGAAAGGTTCAAATAGAGATGCAGGCAC
>CAZVWW010000094.1:0-2375 GCA_964631265.1 uncultured Thermotogaceae bacterium | reverse complement strand
AGGCACGATACTTCCGCGCCTCTTCTTTCAGCGGTTCAAGTTGCTTTTTCCCGGAGGAAATGGTTTACCGGGGAATCCACCAGTTGCCTGAAACGACGATCATGCTTAAGAGTCTGATGGTGTTGGGATAATAGGTGATTTCCTCAAACGGCAATCCTTTTGACCATGACTCAGCTGTGATTGCTTCCCAAAGGGCATTCAACCACTCCTGATACTTGTCATCCATACAGGCGCTCACAGCAAAGGGGGCGATAAATCCCATATCCGTTCCTTCCCAGTCTCTGATAATCGGTGCGCCTTCTTTCTCCCCGTTACGTATGTAGTATCCCGGATTGATGTTAAGCGGAACCCCTCCGGTTGTTTCAACTATCCAGTCGTTGATCCTGGAGAGCTGACTTTTTAAGACCGGTTGATCGCCCGACAGATATTCCGTCCCTATTCTCCAGGGTACACGACAAGCGTTCCAATTGTAATCCCCGTCATTCTCTGTTTCCAGTAATGTACCCTCCGCAGGGACAAAGTGCCCCGCATCGTTTTTTACCAGAAAATCGGGTAACAGTCCGGTTTTATGAGACCATTCTTCAAGGTTATAATCGATGATGTCAATGATTTTATCATAAACCTTTTGCCAGCCTTCACTGTTTTGCTTATCAACCGCTGCAAATAATCTGAGGTGGCCCAACAGGAAATCGGATGGTCTGGTAGCGGTATAATATTGAGGGACCTCTTCTTTCTTATTCGCTACCCAATCTCCCATCAGCAGAATCCAATCTTCTTTGTTGACGGCTTCCTCAAAGATGGCCCGGATACATTTGATGCCCTCTTCGCGATAATTGACAGCCCCGTCGCTGCCCCATTGATTATCGGCCATTATAAGCGCGTAGGCAATATCCATGTCCCCGTCTGTTGCACTGTCGTTATCTTCAACATCAACAATGCGGACGTTTCCATCTTCATCCTGCACTTCAAGCTGCTGCCATGCCATGAGCCCTTCATTGAAAACACTGGGATGCGCTTTGTAAAACCTGTACATGGCATCAAAATCCTTCTGTGCTTCATCATCCGCGCCGGCCATGATTGCCAGAGCCAGCATACCGTAACCATGTGCCTCTGAAACCGTTACTGCGTTTGGCGGATCGACCCAGGGGCTTTGACTGACATTCCAATGAACGAACTTCTGTGCGGGTTCAACGTTTGGGACCTGGTGCAAATAGGTTGCTTTCCATTTTTGATAATACTCGAATACTGCTTGGTCAAGCTGCTCACGTGTCCTGTTTGAGGGCAAAATAGCCCCTTCTCTGTAGTCCGTGTGCCGGGGGAAAGGATGTTGCGGTTCACCAGCAAACAAGCCTGTCAGGAATAACCCTGTCAATAACACGCTCATCAAGATTACCACTTTTTTTCCTATGTGCCTCATTTTTGAAACCTCCTCCTGATAATTGAGTTATATAGAATGGTACTGAAAGTCAAACCGGTTAATTCGTTTTTTTTCATGATCTGTTTCATGATATAATGAAACAAGTTTCTATCAAACTGCAAAAAAAGCCCTTCAGCTTGATTTATTTCATGCTGAAATTAATTAGAGCGACTTTTTTTCTATTTGCTTAAAATTCCGGCTTCTTAGGAAGGAGGAGTGTCATGAACCAAACGATTGGGGTTTGCGGTTGCATCTGCAGCGATTGCAGGATATTCGGAGAAGACTGTGAGGGATGTCATGCCATCAAGGGCAAGCCGTGCTGGTTGCATGAAGTCAATCTCGAAGTCTGTGATTTTTATGAGTGTGCGGTTATCAATAAGGACCTCAACCATTGCGGAGAATGCGCTGAGATACCATGCGACAAGTTTTGGAAAAACAAACATCCCAAATGGACAGAGGAAGAGCATAAAAGAATTGTCAACGAGAGGGTGACGTTGCTCAGAGGAAACGATTAATAGAGTAACCCTTTCTTCTCTGCATCTTTTTCAGCGATGAGACTGAAAACGGCAGCCGCAAGCAGACCGAGACTGGTTCCCATGGCGATATTGTCAAAGACAACGCCCATAGCCGTTCCCATAGAGAAACAAAGGGCAAAATAGAGGCTGAACAGCGTGCCTTTTTGAATATAGCCGTATTTTTCCTTTACCTTCTTTTTGATAATCTGCAGCTTTTTGATATAGGGCTTCCTGTTCCGGCGGGTATAATCCCGGCTGACCGGACTCAGCAACTCAATCAGCTCATCCAAATCCTCCGTTAAGGGTTGCAATTTCTGATCATCGAGTTTGTTTATCAGCCTCTTTAAAGAACCCAGTTGCAGGAACTTCTTTTGATCATCATTCAAATCCCTGGTGATTGTTTCAATCTGCTCGATATAATCCTTCATTTTCCCCTCACTTTT
>CAZVWW010000093.1:3761-9253 GCA_964631265.1 uncultured Thermotogaceae bacterium | reverse complement strand
AATGAAGGTTGGTATATTAATCGTGGTGGTTATCATCATTTCTTTTCTAATTATCTTTGCAAGCGGCATACAAAAGAACAAACCAAAGGAGCGTGATGGGGAAATGAATCATAAAGATTTAAGAAGTTCTATTTTGAACGAATCGTACAGAAACATCAACAGCATTTATTTTGCAGGAGGGTGTTTTTGGGGTGTTGAAGGCTATTTCAAAAAAATAGACGGTGTTTTGGAAACTCAGACCGGGTATGCGAACGGGGAGACTGAGAATCCAACCTATGAGGAGGTCATTAACAACTCGGGGCATGCTGAAACCGTTAAGGTCAATTACGATGAAAATGTTGTCAGTTTGGAAGAGTTGGTTCTGCACTTTTTACGGATAGTCGATCCTTATTCAGTCAACAAACAGGGCAACGACATTGGCATTCAGTATCGATCGGGGATCTATTATACAACCAGCGAGCAATCCGAAAGAGTGAAACGGATGATCGAGCTCTTTGAAGAAAAGAAAGAGAGAAAAACCGCGATTGAGATCAAACCGTTGAAGGGATTCTACGAGGCCGAGGAATATCATCAGGATTATCTGGATAAGAATCCGTACGGATACTGCCACATCTCTCTGGATTCGGCGGATGACCCCTTGTTTGATGTAAAAGTCAATGAAAAGAGCTCAGATGAGGCGTTAAAAGAAAGGATCGGGAAACTGGCTTATAATGTCACACAAAACGAGGCAACCGAAAGGCCCTTTACCAGTGAATACACCGATTTTCACCAAAAAGGGATCTATGTGGATATCGTCAGCGGGGAACCGCTCTTTGTCTCCGATGATAAATTCACATCCGGTTGCGGATGGCCCAGTTTCTCCAGGCCGATAGAGGCAGATGCTATAGAATATACACAGGATAATTCCAACGGTATGCAGCGAATCGAGGTCAGAAGCAAAATCGGCGATTCCCATCTGGGACACGTCTTCAACGACGGTCCAAAAGACCAGGGTGGTTTGCGATACTGTATTAACGGAGCTGCCTTGAGATTCATCCCGTATGAAGAGATGGATGAAGAGGGGTACGGCGAATACAAATTACTGGTTAAATAGGCCCTGCTGAAAAAGAAATCAGAGGGGCAGGTCCCGTGATTAAGTTTTCATGATCATGGGACCTGTCCCTTTGATTTCTGGAGGCTCTGTGTTATTCAGCAGCCCCTATTGCGCTTTTTCGAATTCAATGACAAAACTAAACGTGCTTCCTTTTCCCGGGTGACTTTCAAGTTCAAGTGTCGAATTCATACGTTCCAAAATACTGATAGTGATGGCCAGGCCCAACCCTGTTCCACCATACTTGCGGGTCATTGAGTAATCTGCCTGTGTAAAGGGTTGTCTGATTACCTGTTGCTTTTTCTCCGGGATCCCGATGCCGGTATCCGAGACTTTGAACAACACGGTGGCTGTTGCCGACGTTTCTTTTAATAATCGACTCTGAAAAGTAATTCTTCCAGCGTTTGTAAACTTAACGGCGTTGCTCAGAAGATTCACGAAGACCTGATTGAGCCTCAATTCATCTGTTTGTACTTGTCCCGGAATACGGTTATCTTTATCAAGCTCTATCTGAAGGGCCTTCTTTCTGGCGGCCGGTTCGATGATTTTAAAAGAACGTTCCATTAGATTCCAAAGATCTGTCTCCTTGTATTTAAAGTCAAAGGTCCCCGCTTCAATCTTTGAGAAATCAAGGATATCTTCGATGATCTGAACCAATTTGTGGCTGGAAAAAATAATATCCTCCATGTAGTCTTCCTGCTCCGGGGATAGTGGGGTATCCTTCATAATCCTGGAAAACCCGATGATACCGTTTAACGGTGTTCGTAATTCGTGACTCATGTTGGCCAAGAATTCGCTTTTTGCTTTGTTGGCTGATTCAGCAACGCGCTTTTCTTTTTCGAGTCTTTTCTCTGCCGTTTTTCTTTCCGTGATGTCTGAACAAAAAGCTATAAACCTGTCACCGGTCAAGGCAATCGTGGTGAGTTGTACATCGATATCGGTTCCATCCTTCTTTCTTAAAATGATTTCCTCCCGGCTTTTACCCGTTGTTCTAACCTCTTCAAAAGACTTATATGGGCTTTCTTTCATATTCGGAGAGGCAAGCTCTGTAATCTTCATTTTAAGTAATGTTTCTCTTGAATAGCCGGTCATTTGACAGGCTGCGGGATTCACATCGATGTACTTTGCTTCTGAATCCACGATAAAAATGCCCATAGGGGCGTTTTCCACATAATTTCTATATTTCTCCTCGCTTTTTTTCAGGGCTTCGCGGATAGTATAATCTTCTGTCACATCCCGAAAGACCAGAACAACTCCGATTATAACGCCGGCAAGATCTTTTATTGGAGCCGCTGAATCCGCGATCTGATAGTTAGTGCCGGTAGGCGTAATTAAGGTTGTGTGTTTTCCCAGGTCCGTCTTCTTTCCGCTTTTTAAGACCTCTTCAACGGGATTTGCAGCAGGGGCCCGGGTCTTCGCGTTGTATATCTTGAACACCTCTGACAGTTTTTTTGACTTCGCCTCTTTAAAAGACCATCCGGTAAGGGTCTCTGCAACCGGATTCATCTGGATGATGTGTCCCTTCGTATCCGTTGATATTACCGCATCACCAATGGAATTTAAGGTCGTCTGGAGCCTTTCTTCATGTTCTTTCATGTTGTTGTAGTATAAAAAGTTGTTCAACGCATCGCTAATCCTGAGATTGATCTGTTTAAAGAGCTCCTTCTCCTCATCCGTCCACTCTCTTTCATAAGCGCATTGATGAAGCCCTACAATCCAGCTTTTGCCCATTTTGGGATGAATGTCCTGAATCAACTGGGATTTGACCTGTTCATTTTCAACAAGATTCCCCGGTAGAAACGGTTCTTTTGAGCGATAGAAAGCGACCGGTTGTTGGCTTTTCAGCATTTTACCCATGACATACCTTGAAGCCTCGTCATTTTTCAGGGAATAGCCCGGCGGTAAAAACCATTCATCTGCTGTTTTCAAAATCGGCACGGAATAATCCGGCGCATCGAGGTCACATGGATACAAGAGCCATGCCCTGTCACAATTAAAGATTGCGAGCGTCGTCTCGATGACGCGGTTCAGCATTTTCTCCAGATCCTGTTCGGTTGAGATGCTCTTGTTGATCTTATTTAAAGCGTCATTCAGACGTTCTGAGCGTTTTCGTTCGTTTATGTCAATGATAAAACCTTCCAACAACATCTTACCATCCGCATTCTGACCGACGCAACGTCCCTTTTCCCAGACCCATTTCAGTTTACCGGATTTTGTGATAATCCTGTATTCTGTTTCGTATGAACGATCCCTCTCTATCTTCGCCTGGATCTCACGGTCTATTCCGGGATTATCTTGGGGTATGATGAGATCCCCGTACTCGATTTGTTCGTTTGAGATTAATTCATCGACAGAATAGCCCGTCAAATCCAGGCAGCCTTCACTGACAAACAGCATCGGCCATCTCTTCTCATATAAACAGCGAAAAGCCATCCCCGGAAGGTTACTCATCAATGTTTCTAATTGTAAGTGGTTGTGATTCTCATCTTTTGCCATAGGTGAAATGGGTCTTGATCCCTCATCTCATTGAGTTTGTGCTTGCTTAACTTGTCATTTGCAGCCCGGTTTAAAGCTGTGAAAAATTATACCACAAATACCGGGCGGCTTAAGGAAGAACGTCGTCTTTGTTGCAACAGATGCCAGCTTAGGCGGTTACGGTTCTATTCGGATGCTGTTAAAAACAGTTGTGAAAACGTCTTTGTATTGATCGTAAATCTCAAATGGCGCATAGGAGACGAGATAAATCTTTTTTCCCGTTGAACTCAACAGATTGGACAGATGGTAAATCTCGGAACTGTACCAGATCTCCTCGGTATCGTCGAAGAGTTTCAGCAGGGCGTATTCGGTATTGTATCCCTTTAAGGCACTGTATTCCCTTTTGATCGTCTGTTCTCGAAGCTGGGGGCTGTTCAGGAGATCAGTGTCTGTTAAATAAACGGAGAATGACAGGAAATGCCCGGTCTCACTGATATGATAGGCCTGACAGAAGCCTTCGTCGATTTCATCATCGTAAAAGTGCCAGTTGCGGGGATAGTTAAAATAGACATTTTCAATGTGGTTTTCAAGCATCCGGTTTCTTTGAGAGGGCTCTGATCCTTGAAAGGAGAAATCGGCACTGCCGAGCAGCCCGGTCTGCGTTTCCGCACGGACCGTCCAAAGGCCGTCTTTCAGATCGGAGGGGATGTCGTGAAGGTAGAGGAAGCCCCAGCAAATGTACTTTTCCCAAAGATCATACCCCTTCTCTGCCGGAGACGGTATTCTCTGAAATCTGTTATAATAAAGGGTACCGTTCGGGGCCAGCCATTTCCAGTGAATAACCATCTCTTCGTCTAACGCTTTGAGTTCCAGAAAAACGGCAACCTGGTCGTCTGTTGGTTTGAAAGTCCCGGTTTTCCCGATGGGTTGACCTTCCACTACATCCCGGCAGGTGAAAAACTGATTGACTGTGGGGGCGGCAAAAACGCCGGTGAATAAAAAAATCACACTCAGCAACAGCAGCGAAACTTTGACAAGATACGCATTCCTACCAGTTTTGTACATCGTCCACCTCCTGGCCATCGTCTTTGTAATAGATGGTGACGGTATTGTCGTAATCGAGAGATTTGTACCGGGTCCCTTTTTCATAATAATCCCAAAAACCGGATTCATCCCCCATGTTGTAACTGCCGGTATGGTCCAATGTGCCGTTTTCTTGATAACTTTCAAACGGACCGTTTAACGTTCCGTTTGAAAAGGCGCCTTCAAATTTCAGATTGCCGTTTTGATACCACTCTTTCCAGCTGCCGTTTCGTTGGCCATCGTCCATTGTTCCCTGCATCTCCTTCTTGCCGTTTGCATAATACCAGACCCAGTTTCCGGTTGGTTTGCCATCTGTATAATCACCGGATGAATGCGGGGTGCCGTCCTCATACCAGAAATCCCAATGGTTTTCCCGCATGTGATTGTCATTATAGTAGCCGTCATAAGATTTATTACCGTTGGGGTACCATTCGGTCCAATGGCCAACCGGATAATCATCCTTATAACATCCCCGTGCCTTTAATTGCTGCCGGCCGTCATCGTAATAACGCATAAAGGGGCCCTGCATATTCCAGGCTGAATCAACATAATAGATCTCCCGTTTTTCTTCAACCTTTTTATACTGAGAGAGGTCTACACCGCAGTCAAAACCACTGCCCATTTTGTCTATATCGACTTCGATAACCGCTTCAGCCGACTTCTTGTTCTGAGTGGTTTCGTAGAGTTTGATATAGAGCTTATGGTTGCCCAAAACCGAAAATTTCTGTTGGATTTCAAAGGTTGTTTTTTCTGAGGGGGTGTTGATCATCTTTTTCTGAACGGTATCCGGATCCTCGCTTGTGTACCATTCACATCGGATCTGTTTGATTGAAGGGGGTGTTTC
>CAZVWW010000093.1:0-3661 GCA_964631265.1 uncultured Thermotogaceae bacterium | reverse complement strand
CCGGGTAAAACGAAGACATCTGCTGTTATGGCTTCATTCGTAGTATTAATCCTTTGAAGGGAGAAGTTGACGGGGGTTTGACGCTCTATCTTTATGCCCCACAGTTTTGAAGTGAAATCCTTTTCAAGATGAAATTGACGTGTCAGACTTTTTGTCTTTCCGGAACTATAAACATCTGTGATAGCGGTGAAGTTTGAATACGGGTCCTTTTTTCCACAGGGGCTCTCTGTACTGAGCAGGAAGAAGGACGCATAATCTCTGAAGAGTTCTTTGAAATTGACGGTGTTGTAGGTTTGGTGCAACATGAAATAGTCTTTTAATGGACCGAATACCGGCTCATCATGCGTTTTGTGTTTGGCTACATATTGGAGGAGGTTGACAATATCGGCCCCCTCCCTGTCAAAGTAATCGATCAGATAGGCCCGGTCGTATTCCAAATCCTCCGCCAGCCCATCCGGCGATCCCAGATAATCCAGGGGGTATTCGAGTTGTTTGAAAAAGAGATTGATACCGGCCGCTTTGGCTCCCATCATGTCGAGCTTAGGCCAGGCAATGTTACAGGCGGCCCAATCCGCTGTGCTTTCCAACCACCACTGGAATGCCTTGCCGGTCACGCTGCTCATTTCAGCTTTTGTGTAATAGTGGTTTTGAAAAGCATGGAAGAGCTCATGGGCACTGGTGAATTTCAGCATATCCGGATTCTGAATCAGTTTTGTGTTGACGTGAATTCTTCTGTACAGCTTTTCATAAGCGCCTCTTGCCCCGGTCGCTTTGATAAATTCGGAGTCGACCTTTACGATGATTGGCACGGGAGGTTCCTGGAAGTGTTTTTTGTACTGCTGATAAGCGTCATTCAAAAAGGCACCCAGATCTCTTATATAATAGGGGACATCGGAGAGTTGTTGGGATTGGAGTGGCTCAAGCGCCAGGGTTTCTCCCGAAACACCCGTTGGATAACTGAAGAGGCCGTCTTGCTTCACGGCGTCTATGGTTCTTTGAAATCCTCCTTTTTGTTGCCAGGCGGTATTGTTGATCCCTTTGTTGTTTTTAATGGCCTTTTTTTTGTACAAAATAATGAAGTTCCGATCGATATATTCATCGAGAAAGACGTATTCATAAGCAGCGTGACCCCTTTCTATAATCGCAGTTATCGCTATCCAGCCGATTAAACTCAAGTGATCCGTTTTGGTCTTGATAACCTGTCTTTCAACGTCAACTGTCCGTGGCAGATAAACCCATTCCTGGCGTTTGGTATCCCAGCGTCTGGCCAGTATCTGCTGTCCGGGGGTATAATCGGGGTTGAGTTTGTCGGGGTCATAGGGGACTTCGATCTCAATGGGGTTGAGAAATTCTTCTTGCTCCCCCAGTTTGATATCATATCCGGCCAGCTCGAGAAAATCAAAATCATCATCGCGCATATCGGATGTGTAATCCGGTTTTTTAACGGTCAGCTTTGTTTCTTTTTTCAAGGTGTTTCCCGGTATTCTGACTGAAATGCCGTTTTCAAGCGGGATGGTTTGCTCAAAGGAAGAAGGATAGACAGTCTGCTCGATCTGTCCCTCAGGCATCTCTTGATTGGAGGAAGGTTGTTGTTCGGGCCTGGTTTCAGACTTTTTGCCGACCCCAAAACCAAAGAATGCGCCTTTTTTCGTTTCGGCTTTAACCGGCTCACCTTCAATTTTTGCCATACCCAAACCGTTTGTCCAGGCGTTCCAGGACCAGGTCATATGGCTTGAATCCTGCAAGGTATAAGTACCGGGATTCAGGATTATATCAGGAGTCACGATCCAGTAGGTATTCGGAACACCACCCTGTCCGCTTTCGGCATAGGCCTGCCACGGACCGAAATGATTGCCCGATTGATCCCGGAGGGATAAGGTTCCGGGTTGTTCCCCATTGCCGTAATTCCAGTGATAGGTGGTGATTGATGTGATCCGGGTCCTCTCTGTTAGAGAGAATCGCAGTTCAGTCCGGGGGAAGTTTTGCACCGCATAGATGTTGAAATTGTCGAAGAGCAGGGTACCGAAAAAAGCAACGGGCAGAAGCAGTAGATATAGTATTAAAATTCTTTTCATAGGGGCTCATCTCCTTGACGGACTTCGTTCATTTTTGAGTTATAAGAGGTGCTTCATAACCCTATACAAACAATAAAGAAGTGACCCACCATTATACCACCGCCCTTTTTCAAAGTCAATTCAACAAAAGATTGATGATGTTTGAACATAAAACAGTTCTGAAACGTGTTACAGATCGAAAAAGCGGGGGTAAGCTTGACTTAATAAGCAGGGTATGCCATAATGAAATGGAGAGTAAAAAAATTATTGGGGGGAGATTGAATGTCAGGAAAAGTAAAATTGTATGGTGAACCGTTGTCAAACATGCCGTGGGAGGACAGACCAAAGGGCACAAATGGCCCGGTTTGGCGATCGGAGAGAAACCCCATTATCCCGAGGGACTTGCTGCCGACTTCCAACAGTATTTTCAACAGTGCGGTTGTCCCTTTTAAGGATGGTTTTGCCGGTGTTTTCCGCTGTGACAACACGGCGCGTGATATGCAGATTCATTCGGGAAAAAGCAAAGATGCTATCCACTGGGAAATAGAACCCGAGCCCATCGATTTTCAATACGACGATCCTGAAAGGGGCAAATCAGAATACAAGTATGATCCCAGGGTTGTCAAGATAGAGGATCGATATTACATCAGCTGGTGCAACGGCTATCATGGCCCGACGATCGGGTTGGGCTATACCGGGGATTTTGAAACCTTTCATCAGTTGGAAAATGCCTTTTTGCCCTATAACCGAAACGGTGTGCTGTTTCCCAGAAAGATCAACGGTAACTATGCCATGCTGAGCCGCCCAAGCGATACAGGCCATACACCATTCGGTGACATTTTCTACAGCGAAAGCCCGGATATGACATACTGGGGCAAACATCGCCATGTGATGAGCAAGTCGGATGGCTGGCAAAGTACAAAGATCGGTGCCGGTCCCACGCCCATCGAAACCTCTGAGGGGTGGCTGATGATCTATCACGGGGTCCTCACCTCCTGCAACGGTTTTGTCTACAGCATGGGAGCAGCTTTGCTCGATATCGACGAGCCCTGGAAAGTCAAATACCGAACCAGACCCTACATCCTGAATCCGAGAATGGACTATGAAAATGTGGGGGATGTTCCAAATGTTGTTTTCCCATGCGCGGCATTACATGATTCGGAAACGGGAAGGATCGCCATTTATTATGGAGCGGCTGATACCGTGACCTGTCTGGCGTTTACAACAGGCGAAATCCTTGTTGACTTTATCAAAAAACATTCTGTTTAAACGTTTACAGGTTTTATTAAAGGGGGCGAAGAGCCCCCTTAATCTACTGCCACCTCTTCAGCTTGGGCAGCACCTCTTCCATCATGCCTCTTGCCTTGTTGTCGGGCATCCCTTGTTTCTTCATCTCCCGAACACAGATATCCAGCATCTGATCCATGGTCATATCCTTGTCGATATAGTCCCCGTCTTTGAAACAGTAAAGACAAAATTCATCCGTTTTAGTCCCGTCCGCGTTCGTTCCATAAAGCTTTTCCTCGGTCAAAGGCATTCCACAGCTCTGACAGAATCGTTCATTTCCTGTGTTGTTCATGCGTATTCCTCCCTTTTTTGTTTTACAA
>CAZVWW010000092.1:0-9275 GCA_964631265.1 uncultured Thermotogaceae bacterium | reverse complement strand
AAAAACGATTAAACCAGAACGTTTATGATATAATCTAATATACACTGGAGGTGAGTCCATGAAACTCTTAAAATTGTACAAATACAAGGAACAGGCCAGAACGCTTATGGATCTCCTGAAGGAGAACGATATTGACTATGAGGAACACCGGCTCACTCCGACGGAGATATTTGTATCAGATGAGCAATACGAGAAAGCCAAACAAATAATGCTGGAGAACGACAGGGTCATACAGGCCTCGGCTGAAAAATGGTATGCCGTCACCACGGCGCCGGATGAGATAACCGCTGAGATCATCAAATCCTCACTCGACTCGGAGGATATACCCTGTGTTTTGAAAGGTCTTGCAGTTCCCTATGGAGAACCTATCATAATGGGACAGGGCGGAGTAGTGCCTATGGAAGTCCTCGTCCCGGAGTCTTGTTATGAAGAAGCGCAGAAACTCATCGAACATCATCTGGAGGATTTCGAGGACGATAAGAAACGGCAAGCAAAAGATGAAGAGGACGAGGGGGAGGAATAAGATTGAGCAAAACGCCTAAATTGGAAACGCCCCTTCAAGAGGAGCATATCAGACTCGGGGGAAAGATGGTGGATTTTCACGGGTGGCAGATGCCCATGCAGTATTCGCATGGGATTATCAAAGAGGCAAAGGCTGTCAGAGAGAAGATGGGCATCTTCGATGTTTCCCACATGGGGGAGATAACACTTAGCGGAAGAGATGCAGTAGCCTTCGCCGATTATCTGGTTGCCAACAACGTCGATAAGCTCAAATACGGGGAGATATGCTACACCCCCATGTGTTATGAGAACGGAGGCATCGTCGATGATCTCCTGGTATACAAAAAGGCATCGGATAATATTCTGATGGTCGTGAATGCTTCCAATACAATAAAAGATTTTGACTGGATTAAAAAGCACAGTGAACGATACGATGTCACCGTTGAAAACGCCTCCTCACAATACGCTCAGATTGCTGTTCAAGGGCCGGAAACAGAAAGGATCCTTCAGGATCTGGCAGGTGTCAGGCTTGACAGTATTGATTTTTACGCCTTCAAAAAGGGGCGTTTCAATGGAATAAAGGCACTGATATCCAGAACAGGCTATACCGGCGAAGATGGTTTTGAATTCTATCTGGAACCCGAAGCTTCTGTGCCGTTCTGGAGAAAGATGATCGAGCTGGGCGCTGTCCCTGCCGGTCTCGGGGCAAGAGACCTTTTGAGGTTTGAGGCCTGCCTGATGCTCTACGGTAATGAGATTGATGAGAACACCACACCGCTTGAAGCCGGCCTGAAGTGGACGGTTGATTTTGACAGGGATTTCATCGGGAAGCAGGCGCTGCTCGATGAAAAGAAAGCCGGTCTAAAAAAACGCCTTAAGGGGTTTGAGATGCTTGAAAAAGGGGGTATCCCCAGAAACGGAAGCAAGATCTTTTCCGATGGAAAAGAGATCGGTGTCGTGACAACCGGGAATAAATCAGTCGCCACCGGTAAGATAGTGGCATTGGGGTATACACCACCAAAGGGTTATAAGCTGGGCAAAGAGGTTGAAATTGAAGTGAGAAAGGGGAAGAAACTGAAGGCAAAGGTTGTCAAAAAGCCTTTTTATCGAGGAAGCGTAAACCCCAAAAAATAAACTGTATCTGGAGGGATGGAAGTGAAGAAATACACGAAAACACATGAATGGATAGAAACGGACGGAAAGACAGCAACAATCGGTATTACCAATTACGCACAGGAACAACTGGGTGACATCGTTTATGTTGATGCGCCGGCTGTTGACGATGAAATGGAAAAAGGGGACACCCTTTGCACCATTGAATCAGTCAAATCGGCGAACGACGTCTATATTCCTGTCTCAGGAAAGATAACGGCCGTCAACGAGGAACTTGAGGACGCTCCTGAAAAGATCAACGAAGCGGCTGAGGGTGATGGCTGGATCGTAAAAGTCAGCCTCGACGATGAGAGTGAACTGGACGAGTATATGGACGAGGACGATTACAAAGAATTTGCCGAGAGCGCGGAATAATGCTATCCCCCGTATTCAATACGGGGGTTTGGAGGAATTGGCATGACAATAACTTTCACATTGAACGGGGAATCCTATAAAAGAGAGGTCGATCCCGGTATGAGGGCATTGGACTTTCTCCGTCGCGTTATGAAGATCAAGAGCGTGAAGGAGGGATGTGGCGAGGGAGAGTGCGGCGCCTGCACGATCATCCTGAACGGGGAGGCAGTCTGTTCCTGTCTCATTTTCACAGGCGAGTTGGACCAAAAAGAGATTGTTACGGTTGAAGGGCTCGGCACCCCCGGAAACATGCATCCTGTACAGAAGGCTTTTGTGGAGATGGGTGGCATTCAGTGCGGATTCTGCACACCGGGTTTTATTCTCTCGACAAAAGTCTTGTTGGACAAAAAACCCAATCCGACAGAAGAGGAAATCAAGAAGGCTCTGGAGGGGAATCTCTGCAGATGCACCGGTTATACAAAGATTGTAGATTCGGTGAGAAAGGCTGCAGAGTTGATCCATGAACAAATCAATCAAGTAACATCACAATAAAATCGAGGGGGAAACACATATATGCTCAAGAGAACACACACTTGCGGTCAACTGAGCCGAAAGAACGAGAAGGAAGAGATTGTATTAAACGGCTGGCTTGATCACAACCGGAATCTCGGGGGGATCATCTTTTCCACAATCCGGGACCGGTACGGGAAGACGCAGATCGTTTTTTCACCGGAGAAAAAGGCGCTTTATGAGCAGGCCAATAAACTGCGCGGAGAAGATGTGATTGCCGTACGCGGAACGGTTCGTCCGAGACCGGATGATGCAGTTAACACCGATCAGCCCACCGGTGAGATAGAGGTGGACGTTGATGAGCTCGAGGTCCTCTCAAGGGCCGAGACACCACCCATTTACACCAATATCCAGTCAGATACCAGCGAGGAAGCCAGATTGAAATACAGATACCTCGATCTGAGAACCGCGAGGATGCAGCGGAATATCATCCAGCGCGACAGGATTGTCAAGAGTATACGGGACTTTCTGAGCAAAGAGGGGTTTCTGGATATCGAAACACCTGAACTGACGAAGAGTACACCGGAGGGAGCACGGGACTTTCTGGTTCCGGCCAGGTTGAAAAAGGGTGCGTTCTACGCCCTCCCCCAATCGCCTCAGCTCTTCAAGCAACTGTTGATGGTATCCGGTTTCGACAAGTATTATCAGATTGTGAAATGTTTCAGAGATGAGGATCTGCGATCGGACAGACAGCCTGAATTCACACAGATAGACTATGAGATGTCCTTTGTAGAGGAGGACGATGTCATCGATATCACGGAGAGAATGCTCCAATACGTCTTTGAAACCGTCTTTGATATCAACATCAAACTCCCTCTGATCCGGATGGATTATGACGATGCGATGGAACTGTACGGCACGGATAAACCCGATCTCAGATTTGATATGTGCCTGAACGATATCTCAAAGTCTTTTGAAGGGACATCGTTTAAGATTGTCAGCGGTATTTTGGAAAACGGCGGCTGTGTCAAAGCGATAACCGTCTCTTCGGGAGCCGAAAACTACAGTCGTAAGAACCTTAAGGAACTCGAAGACCTTGCAAAACGCTACGGCGCGAAGGGCCTGATGCATATCAAGGTGAAAGAGAACGAACTCAAGGCCTCTTTTGGAAAAGTGGTGGAGAACGAGGTCATCAATCATATTAACGAAACACTGGAACCGGAAACCGGCGATCTGATCCTGATCGTTGCCGGCGATAGAAAAACGGTGAACACGTCACTTGGTGCATTAAGGCTTGATATCGCAAAGCGGGAAAACCTGATCGCCGAAGACGAATTTCAACTGCTCTGGGTAACGAAATTCCCGATGTTTGAATACAGCGAGGAAGAGGACAGAATGGTGGCCCAGCATCATCCCTTTACCATGCCCGTTCCCGAGGATCTCAAGCAGTACGGAAAGGACAATCCCGGGAAGATCAGGGCAAAGGCCTATGATGTTGTCCTGAACGGTTGGGAGATCGGCGGAGGCAGTATCAGAATCCATGACACACGGGTACAGGAGGAGGTCTTCGACCTGCTCGGCCTTGACAGGGAGGCCCAGCAACAAAAATTCGGATTCCTGCTTGAGGCTTTCAAATACGGTGTACCGCCCCACGGGGGTTGTGCTCTCGGTCTTGACAGGCTGGTATCTCTACTGCTGGGTGAAGGCAACATCCGGGATGTTATCGCTTTTCCCAAGACGACAACCGGAACATGCCTTATGACAAACGCCCCTTCACCAGTCGATGAAGAACAATTAAGCAAGTTGAATCTGGAGATAAAATCAAATAAAAAATAGAGCTGAAACGTTGAAGGATCTGTTATGAGGAGGGTAAAAAATGAACGATCTGAAATTTGAGACCCAGGATTCCGATGGAAAGAATATTGTGAGGATAAGCGGTGACATCGACGCTTATCACTCCCCCAAACTCAAGGAGAAGATGGAGGAGTTGATCAAAAGTGATTCCAAAATCTTGATACTCGAGTTCTCGGAGGTGCCGTATATTGACAGCGCAGGACTTGGGACACTGGTCTCTGTTCTCAGGGAAACGAGGAATTATCAGAAGGAACTGAAGATTGTGGGTCTCAGAAAGAATATTAAGCGCATTTTTGAAATGACGAGACTTGACAATATTTTTGAAATATATGATACAATAGAGGAAGCAAAGGGATGATGGATTCGTTCCATGTGGCAATCGACGGACCTGCGGGATCCGGAAAAAGCAGTGTGGCCGGTGCTGTCAGCGAGAGGTTCAGGATGATTCATTTTGACAGCGGAGCCTGCTACCGTGCAGTTGCCTGCTTCCTTTTGAAGAACGGGATCAAAAAATGTGATGAGCAATCGATTGAAAAGAAACTGAGGCTCCTTCATCTGGAATACAGAAGAGGGGCGTTATTCATAAATGGAGAAAAGGTGGGTGAGGAGATAAGAACACCTCAGGTCAGTCAGTTTACGTCAGACATCTCAACGCTTGAAACGGTCAGAGACTTTGTCACATCAAGCATACGTGATATGATAGAAGGCATGAAGGTTGTGATGGATGGCAGGGACATCGGCACAGTGGTCTTGCCCAACGCTGACTTGAAGATCTTTCTCACGGCCAGTCCGGAAGAAAGGGCGAGACGCAGGTTAAAAGATTGGGACTCAAGCGGGATAGACGTTGAGTATGAAGAAGTTCTAAATGAGATAAAAGAGCGAGACGACAGAGATTCCTCCAGGAAGCTTTCACCTTTAAAACCTGCCGAAGACGCATTGACGATCGATACAACCAATCTTTCTTTCGAAGAAGTAGTGGACAAAATCTCAAATAAGATATCAGAGAAGAGGACTCTTGCTGAAAAGGCGTGATGGTGCAATTGTTATAAAAAAGACCGAGAATATCGGATTCTGCTCCGGGGTCCGGAGGGCGATAGACCTGGCTGATAAGCTCCTGACTCAGTATGATAAACTCTATGTGACCGGTGAACTGGTCCATAATTCGTATGTCATGAAGCGCCTCTTTTCAAAGGGGCTGAGGCTTCTTGACAAAAATGATATGCCGTCCGGTGAAGTATGCCTGATACAGGCTCACGGGGTTGACCCCGCCATTCGCCAGGCACTTTTTGCAAAAGGCAACGAGATAATCGACGGTACCTGTCCCATTGTCAGCAGGAGTTTTGAAATCAATCAGAAACTGGCCCGCCAGGGATATCAGGTCTTTGTCTTTGGAAAAAGAAGTCATCCGGAAATGATGGCGTTGAAGGGCCTTGTTGAAGATATTGACATTATCGAGAACGCCGATGAGATAGACGGAACACTTGAGGGGGTAACCGGGACACAATCAGCCCTGACAGCGCAGACCACAATGCCCAGGCAGGCGTTTCAAGACCTGATCGTGACGATACATCGCAGACTGAAAATGTTCGATTCCCTTCTGGTTTACAACACGATCTGTGATGCAACCGTTCTGAGAGAAGAGGAGATCATCAAAGCGTCCGGAAGAGAGCAGGCGGTTCTGGTCATCGGCGGGGAAAACAGTTCAAATACAAGAAAGCTGTATCAACTGGCAAAGGAAAGAAACGAAAACAGCTATCTGGTCCACAATCTGGCCGGGGTAAAGACAATAGAGCAAAATATTTCCGATTGCCACAATGTTATCATCGCAAGCGGGACATCAACGCCGATGGAACAGGTGGAACGGATTGAACAATATTTAATTACGAGAAGTGTAGGAGGTTGACGAACATGGCCGAGAAAAATGGCAGTCCAGAAATTACGAACATGGAGGAGGCGCTTGAAAAACTTGAACAAGAAGACAATTTCATAGGGACTCCTAAAAAAGGAGCTAACGTCTCAGTACACGTACTTGAGGCGCATGGCGATGAACTTGTTGTTGAAATTGGTGCAAAGAGTGAAGGAATCATTCAGAACACCGAACTGGTCAACGACATTGAGGAATACGCACCCGGGGATTCGGTAAAGGGTGTTATTACGTATTTCAACGAAGAAGAGGGACACATCAGGATCTCAGAGAGAAAAAGGGCAATGAAGGAAACGCTCGAGAAATTGAAAGACTATTACAATGATAAAAAGCCTGTACAGGGCAAGATAGTCTCTCGAAACAAGGGCGGTTATCTGGTAAGCCTCTTTGGTGTTATACAGGCATTCCTGCCTGCGAGTCAGTCTATGCTCAGAAGAAACGAGAAGGCGGAAGGACTCGAGATGGAATTCGAGATCATCGATCTGAAGTTCAGAAAACGTGGCAGGCCCAACATTGTCTTATCGAGAAAGAAACTCCATGAAAAAGAGATAAGAGCATTCCTGGATAATATAGATGAAGGCAAGATGATTGAGGGAACTGTCGAGGGAATCGAGAAATTCGGCGTTTTTGTCGATCTGGGTCCCGTTACAGGCCTTATACCACGATCAGAACTCACTTATGACAGAGAGCTCAACCCGAGAGAAGTGGTTGATCTCGGCGATCCAATCAAGGCCGTTGTTCTCAGAGTTGACAAGAAGGAAGAAAAAGTAACCCTCAGCAGAAAGGAACTCCAACCCGATCCATGGAAGAACGTCACTGAGAAATATCCAGTGGGGAGCCGGGTAAAGGGCGAGGTCATCAGAATACTGCCCTTCGGTTTTGTCGTGAAGATAGAACCCGGGCTTGAAGGACTTGTGCACTCATCCGAGATATTCTGGACCAACAGGAGAATGGATATCCGATCGATCGTTGACATCGGAGAAACGGTGGAAGTTGAAGTCATCGGGGTGGACACCGACAAGCGGAAGATGTCGTTGAGTCTCAAACGTGTCAAGGGCAATCCCTGGGAGAATGTCGAGGAGAAATTCCCCATCGGTGAGATCTTTGATGCCAGAATTGTCAAGATCCTCCCCAGCGGTGTGATCGCTGAACTCGATGATGATATTTCCGGATTTGTCCACGTGACCGAGCTGTCCTGGAACTTCCTGGATAATATTGAGGATGTCTACTCGGTGGGTGACGAGGTCAAGGTCTATGTCATGGAGGTTCTTCCCGAGCAGCAGCGCATCAGGCTCAGCATCAGAAAAGTCACCGAGGATCCATGGGAAAAGGCCCATAAGGACCTCAAAAAGGGCGACGAGGTCAAGGGAAAGATAGTCCGGCTCACCAACACCGGCGCCATTGTTCTCCTGGATGATTACAATATTGAGGCATTCCTGCCGGTTAGTCAGATCTCCGTCGACAGGGTTGAAACCCCTGAAGATGCCCTGAATGTGGGCGATGAGATCAACGCCAACGTTGTGAGAACCGTCTATGAACCTGAAAAAGAGAGACGCAACATGGTTATTTCAATCAAACAAAAGATGCTGGAAAACGAAAAGGACGATTATAAACAGTATATGGACGATGACGCCTCAAAGGTCACACTGGATGAGATTGTCAAACAAAAGGAGTCCGAGTGAGAGACAGGATTCCGTCGATCCATATTATAGGAAAGCCCAATGTCGGGAAATCCACATTGTTCAACCGGCTGGTCAGGAAAAAGAAGGCAATTGTAGACAACCGTCCGGGGGTCACCCGGGATGCAGTAGAAGGAGAGGTCCGATTTGACGATCGGACCTTCCGTGTTGTTGACACATGTGGTTTGTTCGGGGATCCCGGGGATGAGATAGAGGAAAAGATGTGGGAGATCACGGAGGCCGGGGTTGATGACGGTGACCTTGTTTTGTTTGTTGTTGACGGGGCAAACCCGCCCACAAGCGAGGATTTCAAGGTGGTTGACATGCTCCGCTCAAAAGGGGTAAAACCGTTATTGGTTGCCAACAAAACAGAAAGCCAGAAGAAATACGATAACAATCTGGCCGAACTCTATCAGCTTGGACTCGGCGATCCGATCCCCGTCTCAGCCGAGCACGGTTACGGTGTCTACGATATGCTTGAAATCGCATTGGAAAGTCTTGAGCCTGTCTTCGAAGCACTTGAGAAAGAGAGCGGAGAGGACAAAGAAGAGCCCATCAGAGTTGCAATAGTGGGTAAGCCGAATGTGGGGAAATCACTCCTTTTCAACGCCCTTCTCGAACGGGAGAGAAGCATGGTGACAGAGATAGCCGGCACAACCCGTGATGCGATCGATGCCGTCGTGGAGATGTACGGTAAGACCTATACCCTTGTTGATACGGCCGGGATGAGACGAAAGAATCGTGTCCGGTATCACACGGTGGAGAGTTACAGCATCTTAAGAGCACAGCGTGCGATAGAGAGTGCGGATGTATGCGTGATCCTGCTCGATATCAACAGCCGGATCTCGGACCAGGACAAAAAGATTGCGGGCTTTGTGGAGAATGCCGGAAAACCCTGCGTTGTCTGTTTTAACAAGGTCGATCTCCTCTCCGAACCGGAAAAAGAGGAGCAGTATCCGGAATTGAGGGAAGAGGCCAGGCGGGAATTTTATTTTATTCCCTATTCGCAGGTTCTCTTTATATCCGGAAAGGAAAAAACGGGCATGAGAAAACTATTCAACGCCGTTGACGAGTGTTATGCCTCTTATACCACCACCTTCGGGACCGGTGCGATTAACACGGCGCTTGAGCGTATCAAGATTCTCGTGTCTCCGCCATCCCCGAAGGGAAAGCGGATCAGAATGTACTATGCCACACAGGTCGGTGTGAAACCACCTGTTATCAAGATATTTGTAAACTACCCGAAGATTATTCCCGATAATTACAAGAGGGCGGTTAAAAAACATCTCCGGAAGTTTCTG
>CAZVWW010000091.1:0-9429 GCA_964631265.1 uncultured Thermotogaceae bacterium | reverse complement strand
TCTTCCACAAGCGGCGTATAAATGGTATAATGGGAATATCATCAACAAAACTCAATCTCCAGAAGGGGGTCTGAATGACATTATGAAGGTATTAGGTTTGATATTTGCGGGAGGACGGGGAGAGAATCTGGAGCTGCTGACAACCAAGAGGGCCAGTGCTGCTTTGCCTGTTGCGGGGAAGTACAGGATGATTGATTTCACGCTTTCAAACATGATTGCTTCCGACATCAGAAGAGTCGGGGTTTTGACGCAGTACAGCCCCAGGAGTCTGATCGATCATCTCGGGTCCGGTAAGGAATGGGATCTGGACCGGAAACACGGCGGGCTCACGCTTTTGCAACCCTACATGGCGATCAACAACGCCTACTGGTACAGGGGAACGGGCGATGCGGTTCATCAGAATATGACTTTCCTCAGAAGAAGTGAGGAGGATTATGTCCTGATGGCGTCCGGGGATCATGCGTACTCGATGAACTATTCCGATTTGCTCAACTATCACTTTTCCAAAGGTGCCGATGTCACATTCCTCTACAAGGAGCTCGATGATACCTATGATCTGAATCAATACGGGATTATCGACATGGATGAAGACGGCAGGGTGGTTTCTTTTGAAGAGAAACCGGCCGATCCCAAGAGCAATAAGGCCTTTCTCGGGGTGTATTTCATCAACAAGCATCTGCTGATGGATCTGCTCTACAACACCATTCCACAGAATGAGCGATATGATATCCTCATGGATGTACTCATACCGAATCTGAAGAAACTGCGGTTTTACGCTTTCAAATACGATGGTTACTGGAGAAACACGAAAAAGGGAATCGATGAGTATTTCAGGATCAATCATGATCTGTTGAATCAGGATATCCGGCATGAATTGTTTTACGGCGATCACACCGTTCATACGAAACTCAAGGACCTGCCCTCACCGAAATGCACGGGTACGGCCCATGTGAAGAATTCGATGATCTCAGACGGTTGTATCATCAGCGGCCGGGTCATCAATTCAATTGTCTCGCGCGGGGTTGAGGTCAAGGCCGGGGCCGTGGTGGAGAACTCCATTCTCATGCAGGACACGGTGGTCGAGGAGGGCGCAAAGGTCAAGTACTCGATCTTTGACAAGGAATGCACAGTCCGGACTGAAAGACGTCTTATTGGCAGAAAAGAAGACCTTCTCGTTTACGAGAAGGGCAGCGTTGTATAGGAGGTGTCTGTCGAATGCAGTCTTCAATGGTGGCAATGATATTAGCAGGTGGACAGGGAACCCGGTTGGGAGTTTTAACGGATGATATAGCCAAGCCGGCGGTCCCCTTTGGCGGTAAATACAGAATTATCGACTTTGCACTCAGCAACTGTGTGAATTCGGGTATCTACAAAGTCGGGGTTTTGACGCAGTACAAACCGCACCGGCTGAACGCGCATATCGGAATCGGCAGACCCTGGGATCTGGACAGAAAGGGCGGAGGCGTTACCGTACTCCAGCCCTATACATACGAAACGGGACAGGCATGGTTTAAAGGAACGGCGGATGCCATTTATGAAAATCTGGACTTTCTGGACAAGATGAATCCCAAATACGTCCTGGTTTTGTCCGGGGATCACATATATGGCATGGATTACATGGATATGTTGAATTTCCATCTCTCGAAGCATGCCAAGGTCAGTTGTGCGTGTATGAATGTCCCCGTTAATGAAACCAACCGCTTCGGGATTATGGTGACGGACATCTCAAAGAAGATCGTTGAATTTCAGGAAAAGCCCGAGCACGCCAAGAGCACGCTGGCCTCACTCGGGATCTATCTCTTCAACTGGGACTATCTGAGGGCTCTGCTCGTGGATGATGCCAAAGATGAGAATTCGAGTCATGATTTCGGCAAGGATATCATCCCCAGGATACTCGACGAGAATGAGGACATATACGCCTTTGAATATGAGGGTTATTGGCGTGATGTGGGAACGCTTCACTCCTACTGGGAGGCCAATCTTGAACTGATCCAGGCCATCCCGCAGCTCAATCTCTACAACGATGCCTGGCGTTTCTACACCCGGACTGAGGAGATGCCGCCGGCATTCTTCGGCCCCGATGCTGTGACGATCAACAGTCTGATCAGTGAGGGCTGTGAGGTTCACGGTGTTGTTGAAAAATCGATCCTCTTCCAGGGGATAGAGGTCGGCAAGGGTGCGATCATCAAAGACTCCATCCTGTTGACGGGCGCAAAAGTGAAAGAGGGAGCTGAGATCACCAATTCCATTATCGCAGAGGATACCGTCATCGGTAAGAATGTCAGGATGGGGGTCGGGGAGTACGCCGATAATGAAGAGTCCCGGAGGGTTTACAACTCGCCTATCACAATCGTCGGGTACAACGCAAGCATTCCGGATAACGCGGTCATCGGCAAGAACTGTGTCATCCATTCCGGTGTGGATGAATCCTCAGTCGACAACTGGGAGATAGAGAGCGGCCGGAGCATTCAATAAAGATACTTACGGGGCGGGGATGCCGTTTCCCCCGCCCCTTCTGCGCATGATTTCAACCCGGTGTTGCCATATTTATTTTCATTGAAGGGAAGAAGAAGATGTTTTTTGATTTTTTTTCAATCAAGATATATGCCGAAAGCAAGGCCACGGATGAATGTTTTGTCGGTTATTTCTTCGGTAAGGCCAAAGAGAAGCTGGAATACAAGTTTGTCTGCTTCCCGAGACGTTATAAGGGGCAGATGAGTGTTGACCTGAATCTACCCTTATCGAGTTTTAAGGAGTACCTGACAAAATTCTATCAGGAGCTGCTGGTTAAATCCGCCGATGTGTCGGAGATGACCGGGGAATTCATGCGTTACATCAATCTTCAGATCAAGAAAAACGGCGGCCGGGAGGCGCTCTCAGTAAGGCTCTCAAAGATTATTCAGAACGAGGAGAACGACATCATCCGGATGGAGATCAACGATCTCTTCCAGAACTGGACGAGTTCGCTTGAAATGGAGCTTGTGGTGGAGACCTCCACTTATGAAGAACTGACCAACAGCTTCTTAGGTGAAATTGACAACGAGCATTTTTTATCTTCCATCACCTCGAGAAATGATCTCATGAGCCTGCCGGAGGTCTATCCGATTGTCGATCCGCTTGACGGGGTTTCCATCGACAATTTTGACATCGGAGATTCCATCTACTGCACCATCCTCGGCTTCAGCGACGAGGATGAGCAGCGGAAGGTCATCGAGGAGTTTCCCGACCACTTCGATGCGGAAAACCACAACACCGTCCCGCTTGAGGCCACCATTGTCTCCAAAGAGATACTCCCCTCCGTCTCCAAGAACTTTGTGCTGATAAAGGTTCAGATCGGGGCCGAATTCGTGGCCAAATCGGTTGTTCTGAGAAGCATCCGCCTGATGTACGATCCCGATAAGATGCATAACCGCCTCTCCAGTCTGAAAGAGGAGGCCAATGAAGAGGCCCTCTCGCTGGCTGAGGTGATGAACAAATACCGGAAGATGAACAACGTATCGGTTCAGAAACTGGAAGACGAGGGCAAATCGAATTTCGGTGATTTCTTTCTGACCCTGGTCCTTCTCTTGATGATCACCGGCCTGGTGATCATCATCGTCTACTTCTTCCTGCTGTCATAACCGATCCGGTTTTTCACCGTCTTTTCAATCAGGGAAAGCTCCTGATTCCAAACGCCGAGCTGCTTGATCTTCGCCAGAAGGTCCAGGGCCTTTTTCAGGTTCTCATCGGGCCCCTCCGGTGGCCTTGAATTCACGTAGGCGAGTATCTTGCCCAGTAAGGCCTCTTTATAGCTCGGTTGTCTCTCCCCGACTTTGTTGAAAAAGTTGAGCGCTCTCTGCGTGTTCTGCTCTTTGAGTGAGCAGTAGCCGAGGCCGATGTAGATACGCGGTTCCTCAAGTCCGAGTTTCAGTGACTGGTTGAAGACCTTCTCGGCCAGCTCGTATTCTTCATTCTCGATGAAGGCGAGGCCGAGATTGTAGTAAACGAGGGGGTTTTCGGGTTCAGTCCTGATAATATCCGTGTAGAGTTCTATGGCATCCTTGATATTGCCCCTTCTCAGAACGTTGTTGGCTTTCTGCAGTCTGTTGATTGCTTCATTCATCATTTTCACTTGCTTCCAGTTGTTTTGTGAAATACGGGATCATGTAGTTGACATAGTAGATCGAATCGGAATAATCAAGCCCGGCTATTCTCGTGGAGATGGTGACGGTGTTAATCCCGGTGAAGGGAAGGGACAGCTTGTAGCTGATCCGCGGTGTCCAGACCTCTTTGAGGTCTGTGAGATACTGTTTTAAGAACGGGAACTGATCCGTGCTGATGACGATCCCCCCGGTCTTTTTGGCGAGGCTCTGAACCTTATCGGGTACTGAAAGATTGCTCAACACATACACCCTCACGTTTTTCGAGAACATGGCGGGGGCGATGTTTTCAAAGTTGAAATCGTAACCGTCGTATTTCCAGACCACCACGTTGTAATCCGTCTTTTTGAGATTTTTAAAGCCCTCGGTGAAAAATCGCTCACCGTCGTTGACCTCGATGTATTGCACCTTTGAATAATGGGCTTCCAGCTCGAAAGGCACGAATCCCCCGCTGTCGATGACGTTCAGGAAGGGGGAGATAAACTGAAAATGCGTACCGAGATTGTTCAATGTCCGGAACTGAATGGCCAGATCGTTTTCCCCGGCCTCGATGGCATCGATGACCGTGAATGAATTGGGGTTTTCCTGTATGATCAGGTATTCCTTGACCACATGATCGTTAAAATCGGTTAAAGAGAGGATGGGCGGGGTGAAATCAATATCACTGATACCGGTCAGGTCGATGTTCTCGGTATCAAGAAAGGTGTATTCAGTCCCCTGTTCGGGGAAGAAGGTGGTGATCTCCTCATCGTTCCATACCGTGATGATCTGCCCCGACGGACCGATGCAACTGGCAACCGGTATTGCATTATTGCGGAAATCGAAGGTCATCTCCTCTTCAAAAGAGCCGAGTCTGACAATTCTGAAATTGCGTTTTGACATGTCCTGAAGGATGATCTTATCAACTGAGACATCCACGTCGTTGATAATATCAGGGGTATAGCCCTCTGAAAGAAAGATGTGTTTCACGGTCTTGCCTCTTGAAGAGAGGATGGTCATTTTGTTCCCGGCCGGGTCGAGGACATAGACATTGCCCAGTCTGTCAACGGTCTGGACGAACGGTTTCTTAAAACCATCATATTCATCAATGATTTCCCTTGTTCGAAGATCCATCACCTGGATCTTCCCCGCCTCGAGGTCGGATATATAAAGAATACCGGCGGTTTTGTCAACGGCGATTGATGAGGGGGCCTCCAGATCAAGTTCGATTAATTCGTTGTCATCCCCCTTTACCACAAAGATGAAGCTGTTGGCCCGGTCGAGGATGTAAATGGTCTCCTGATAAATCTCCGAGGCAACCGGGTTGTAGAAAAACTCATAGGTGTTGACAAACCCCTTGACCTCGTTCAGGTAATTCAACCCGATAATCGGATTTGAGAGGGGCTCCACCCGCCCGAGCATCCGCAGTGTCTTCAAGAGTATCAGGATCTCCGTCCGGTCCGGTTCGATGAGCAGCACGTTGTTCAACGAGTCGACGGCATCATCCGTGTTACCCGTCTCGATATTCATCTTGGCGAGAAAATACCAGAGTTTTGGAATGTCCTTGGGATAAACCGGGCGTTCAAATGCCTTTTCAATGGCCTCGCGTGCCTTGATATAATCAGCTTCCCCCCAGTTTTCAATGGCCAGGGAGAAGTAATAACGTCCCCATTCCTCCGGAGCGGCGTTTTCAAGGTATTCCTCAATGGCGATCTTCTCCTCTTTGGCTGCCGCACCGGTCAGCGTTAGCGCGGAAAAGACCAACACGACAATCAGTATCAAGCGTCTTGTTTTACTGCTCACAGGTCACCGACCCCTTTTTTCAAAGAGTATCATGCCGGATATCCCGGTCAGGATAAGGGCCAGCAGCAATAGAGTGATGCCCGAATAGGTGAACAGAGAATGACCGGCAACCGGCTGGCCGTGAAAGAATTCACGGCCAATCCAGTTAAAACCGTTTAAGGCGACCATATAAAGCTGCAGCCCCAGATTGATCACGGCAAGTGAGAAGCCCGCCGTCAACAAGACGATGGACTGCCTGGAGGCCAGCTTCATGAAGGCTATCCAATGCAAGAGCACACCCGCCAGGAAGAGGGTGATGGACTGGATCAAAAAGAGATTGGAAAAATAGAGCTCAACATCCGGCAGGAGCTTGTCGAGATAGCCCGAGATGTAATCGATGGCAAATACGCCCACACTACCCAGGACCCCTATGAAGAGGGTCAGGATTGAGAGGAGTGATAACAGCAGCCACGGGACTGCGTTTGTTCGGCTACTCATCCTTGTCAATCGACTCCATCACGTATTTGGCCAGCTGCTTGAACGCGTCTTCAAGGTCAGAATCCCGTTTGAAGAGCGGGATGGTCTTGCCCTCCTCGGAGAGAGTGACGATATCCGGGTCCTGCGGGATCTGGACCGCCAGCTCGGTCTTCAGCGCATCGGCCAGCTCCCGGCCGCCGCCCTCGCCATACATGTAGACCCTGTTGCCGCAGTTGGGGCAGATATAGTAGCTCATGTTCTCCACAACGCCCAGTACTTTGGAGTTGAGTTTTTCGACAAAGGCCCCGGCACGTCTCGCGTCCATGGTGGAAACGCCCTGTGGCGTTGTGACGATAACGGTACCGTCGGTATCCCCGATAATCTGCAGGGCGCTCAATGGCTCGTCGCCTGTCCCGGGGGGTGAATCGATGATCAGGTAATCGAGCTTGCCCCATTCAACGTCGTTGACGAACTGCTCGATCATCTTCTGCTTCAAGGGGCCCCGCCAGATAACAGGCTGGCTCAGGTCCACCAGGTTTGCCATGGAGACCGCCTTTAGATTGGGATAGACCTGTATCGGGATGATGGTCTCATTCCTGGTTGCCTGAAGTTTTTTGTCTGCAACACCCAGCATCCGGGCCACGTTGGGACCGTGTATGTCAATATCGATGATCCCCACCTGGAAGCCCTCTTCAGCCAGTGTTGCCGCGAGGTTGACTGAAACAGTGCTCTTGCCGACGCCGCCTTTTCCGCTTAAAACGAGAATTTTGTTCTTGATCACGTTGTTCGTCTTGTTCTTCTTTTCTTCTGCCATGTGTCCTCCTTTTAATCAATGCGTTTGTTGAGAAATTTTGTCGCTTCGCTGAGTATCTCATCGGGCATTCCCAGATAGCCCGCTATCTTAATGGCCCCTTTCGGGACTTCTCCATCGTTAATCCGGTAAAGCCGGTGATCGATGTGGTTGATGATCTCCTTCATTTTAAAGGCATCGGAATCCTTCATTTTGAGTGCACCGGTCCTGTAAACGGTCTCTGCCGTCTTCAGGGGGAGTGAGTAATGGGTCACGAAGATGGAGACAGACTCTCTTTCGTTCAATCTCTTTGAGACAGCCGCCGCAATGGCCTCGCCTTCTTCGGGATTTGTTGAAGAGCCGAACTCGTCGATCAGGGAGAGTGATTGCTTCGCGGAAAAACAGGCCCGGATCCTCTCCACTTCCATTGCAAATCCACTGAGCCCCTCCTCTTCACTCGTTCTGAAAACACAGACCACCGCATCGAAGAGCGGAGCAATAAAGTGATCAGCGGGGACCGGTATGCCCATCGCAAAGAGCATGTAAAGCTGGCCGGTCGTCTTCAAAGCAGAGGTCTTGCCTCCCATGTTGGCCCCGATGATGATGTTGGTGCCGGGGTTAAACTCACCGGATATTCTATCGTATTTCAGCCCCGTTTTATTGCAGTATTCCTCGATCAGGATATTCTTCCCGTCCCCGATGACAAGTTTTTTTGCTGACGGGGCGATTTCGGGGAAGCTGCACCGGTAATCTCTTGCAAATTCAAGAAACGCAAGGTGCTTGTCGATAGTGGTGATCGCTTCAATCTGGCGTATAAAGAAATCCTTATATTCCCCGAGTCTCTCTTTCAGTTCCTGCCGGTAGCGTCTTTCCTCTCTGTCCAGTTCAAGTGTTACTGCGTCGATTTTTTCCCGGAGGTCAGCAGTTTTACCGGTTCCGGTGATCCGATAGGTCATGATAAAGGTGCTTTCATCCTCCAGAACCACATGCTCCAGCCGTCTCATCGCCTCGTTACGGATATCGGAACGATTCAGCGAGAAGCGTGTTTTGCCATTTAAGGGCAGTTCAAACTGCTTTTGCAGCCGTTGGCAGATCTTCTCGATCTCCGCTTTTTTCAGCTTGTTGAGGCCTTCAATCTGCTTTCTGAGCTCGACGGCATAATCGGAATCCACTGAAAAGAAAAACTGCCCCGTCCCGCGTGGATCGAGAAGCCCCCAGACCCCGTCGGGATCGTCAAGGCCGTATTCACGGGCCGCATCCATCTCCTTCAGATTCGGCTCTTCGGTCAGGAGGGTGTAAATCCGCTTCTGAAAGAAGACAAAACGCTTGAGTTCGAAAAAATCAACCACGGTCATGGTTTCTTCGGATGCCAGTTTTGACAGTGACCGGTCGATGTTTCGGATCTCTTTCAGGAACGTTTCGAGCCTGGAGAAATCACGGCCGTCGATAGCCTCTTTTAAGTCCCTCAATCGCCTGAAATGATCCGCGAGATCCTTTTCCTCGCCTCTTTCAAAGACGGGGGGATCGAGTATTTCGCGCCTGCCGTAATACGTTTTGGGCCTGATGCGGTTCAGGATCGTTTCAACTTCAAGAAAGGCCCGGTTGTCTGCGTTCAAAAAGTTTGAAAACCTCGTCAGTCTTTTTTCCTCCTCCATTCAAGACATGCATAAGCGTTGTGATCGTGTATGGATTCCCGGCTGGTCACGGCAACATGAAACCAGCGCACCTTCGCCTCGGCCTTCAGCAGGATGGAGAGATCCCTGGCCACGTCTTCAACAAATTTGGGGTTGTCGTAGCCCAGCTCCGTTATGTATTTCTCATCGTTGCGCTTTAACAGCGGAAAGACAGGCGCTGAAGCGGATTGCTCGATCATTTCCACCAATTCCTCGATCCAGATCATCTTTTTCATTCTGACTTTCAACCGGACATAGGCCCTCTGATTGTGGGCGCCTCTCCCGCTAATGGCCTTCGAACAGGGGCAGACCGTCTGAACGGGCACCCGGACCTCCAGGATGAAGACAAACCGGTTATTCCGGTCCAGTGAGGCGTTGAAGGCACAATCAAATATCATATGGCTGAGGATCCCCGTTTTCGGGGCGCTCTTTTCAATCGCATAGGGGAAACTCATCTCCATATGGGCTTCTTCCGCCTTGAGTGCTTTCTTCATATCCTGCAGGATGGACTTGACATTGCGCAGCTCCATCTTGTTGGCATGGGCATGGAGGATCTCGATGAACCGGCTCATGTGCGTTCCGCGAAAGT
>CAZVWW010000090.1:0-9459 GCA_964631265.1 uncultured Thermotogaceae bacterium | reverse complement strand
CGGACCATGGTGTCGATGATATGTGTTGTGGCGGCTGCGATGGCGAAGTTTGTGGCGCCCTTTTTGCTGATGATCTCATAAGCGGCATTTTTGGTATTCTCAAAAAGTCCCTCCAGGCAGGGCTTGCATTTGAGGGGATCGGGACATTTGTTCCGGTACTCGTTGATGGGAACGCCGCCCATTCTGGCCCCGGACCAGACGGGGAGCTCGGAGTCGCCGTGCTCGCCGATGATGTAGACATGGGCATTGGAGGCCGATATCCCGCAGTTACTGGCGATCATCGAGCGCAGCCGCATGGTGTCGAGGACGGTTCCCGATCCGAAGACCTGCATCTCGCTTTTTCCCGAGACCTCGCGCACCACCGCTGTCATGACGTCTACGGGATTGGTCAGGACCAGTATCTTCGCTTCCGGGGCGTATTGCATGATCTGTTCGGTAATCGATTGCATGATCCGCGCATTTTTCCCGGCCAGCTGAAGTCTTGTTTCGCCCTCTTTCTGAGCCGCTCCGGCCGATATGATGATGATATCGCTCTCTTTGATGTCGCGATAATCCCCGCTTTTAACCTCCGTCCGTCTGTAGAAGGGGGTGGCGTGCATGATATCCATCGCCTCACCCTCTGCCAGCTCTTTGTTCAGGTCAACAATCATCAACTCCCCGGCCAACCCCTTCTGAAGCATCGAGAAGACGGTGGTTGAGCCCACTTTTCCGGCGCCTATCATGGTTATTTTCATCGTATCACCTCTGTTTTCCTTTCATTATTCCATTTTCAGGATGGTCTTCAGTGTTGCAATCTCGTCCTTGACGGCCTCGTAGAGCGCTTTCTGATCATCGAAAGGGGCGTGATCGCCGGCCTTTCCCTCGAGTTGCCCGGCAAGCTCGCCCAGGATCTCAAAACGCATGTTTGAGGCCATTCCCTTCAGCTTGTGCGCTGCCTGCTTAATCAAGTCGTGGTCACTCTTTTCAAAGGCCCCTGTCAACTTCTTCTCACCATCGAGCAGGCTCTTTTTCCCGGTCTTGACGATTCTTTCATAGACGTCTTTCCGGCCTTTTAATATTTCCAAGAGGGCCGCGCTGTTGAAATGGCTTTTTGTATTTTCTACCCCAATCGTCTCCCGGGGGATCGCTTTGATTGTTTGATGCGCTTGCAGTACCGTTTTAATCGTCTCCTCGGCCACCGGTTTGGTGATGTAATCGTCCATGCCGGCCTCGAGACATTTTTCTTCTTCCCCTTTGACAGCGGCTGCAGTCAACGCAATGATGAGGGGATGTTCACCTTTCTCCCGGGCCGCCTCTCTGATTCTCCGGGTGGCCTCATAACCGTTCATGCGGGGCATCTGTATATCCATGAAGATAATCACCGGTCTCTCTTCTTTGTATTGTTCAACGGCCCGGACACCGTCCCCGGCTTTTATGATCTCGATATCACCCAGCAGGTTGTCCAGTATCGCCTGGGTGAGCTCCATGTTGACGGCGTTGTCCTCGGTGATCATGACCTTTTTCCCTCTATCGCCGGAAAGGGCTAGCTTTGTCGATTCTCCTGCCCTACTCGTTTCTCTTTCCGACTGCTCAACATTGTCAGCAACGAGTGCATCTTGCAATTTGCCAAGGGTCACGGGCTTCTCAATTATCCTTTCAACCCCGAGCTCTTTAAGCGTCTTTGACTTATCCGGGTCAACCCGTGTCGTTGTTAAGATGAATCGGGGACTCTCTGACTGATTGACGGATTCCAGTGCCCTGGATCCCTTGATGAGATCGGGCAGGAGGGTATCATCATCCAACTTGTCATCCATTATTATGATGATGTCCTGTTCCCCGGTTTCTTTGAGAATCGTGAGAGCCTCTCTTTCGTCTTTGGCACCTGTGGTTTTGATGTCAAAGTAATCCAGCATCTCCCCGAGTATCTCCCGATGCCGTTTGTTATCATCCACAATCAGTACTCTTTGGACCTTCGGCGGTTTGATGGGATCCGGGCTGCCTTTCACCACTTTCATATCCAGGGTGAATTGAAAGATGCTGCCCTCCCCGGGCGTACTCTTCAGCTCAAGCCGGCTGTCCATCATCTCGAGAAGCTTGTTGGTGATGTTCAGCCCAAGCCCCGTTCCCCCGAACCGTTTGGTGGTCGAGGGATCCGCCTGCGAGAACGATTCAAATATCTTTTCCTGATCCCTTTCGCTGATACCAATGCCGGTGTCTCTGACAGAGAAGACAACAACGGCTGTCTCTTTTTTCCCGTCATATTCAACCACTTCTGACGAGAGCTCTATCTCCCCGTTCTCCGTGAACTTGACCGCGTTGCTCAGCAGATTGGTGATGATCTGCCGGAGACGGACCGGATCGGTCAGGACGCATTCGGGTAAATCACGACTGTGGCTCAGCATCAGTTCAATGTTGTTCGCATCGGCCTTGTATTTGATAACCTCGATGGCATTTTCCATGATCTCGGCCGGATTGGTCTGCTCCTCGTTGAGTTCAAGCTTCCCGGCCTCTATCTTGGAAAAATCGAGGATGTCGTTGATGATGTCCATGAGCGAGCTCGCCGAGTTGTAGACGTTGTCCATGTATCTTAATTGATGCCGGTTTAGGTCTGTCTTTCTCAGCAGGTCCGAGAATCCGAGCACCCCGTTCAGCGGGGTCCGGATCTCGTGGCTCATATTGGCCAGGAAACGGCTCTTGGCCTTGCTCGCTTCCTCAGCCTCCTCTTTGGCGATCTTCAAAGATCGATCGATCTCCTTCTGCTTTTCAAGGGCCTGTCTGAGTCTCTCTTCAACTCTTTTTCTCAGGGTGATGTCGATGACAGCCCCCGATATCTCCAGTGGCTGTCCGTCTTTTGTGCGTTTGACGATCCGCCCCCGGTCGTGGAACCAGACCCATCCGCCGTGCTTCTTTTTCAACCGGTAATCGATTCTGTATTCACCGATCTTGCCCATGAGATGGTCGCGCATGGCCGTCATCATCTCATCGTAATCGTCACGATGGACCAGGTCGGTGATCTCATGGACGTCATTGGGAAACTCTTCGTGGGTGTACCCGGCCATCTCGGCCTTCCGTTTGTCGTACTGGACTCTTCCCGTCTCATAATCCCAGACCCACCAGGCGATCTTTCCCGCTTCCATGGCGTTCTCCAGTTTGTGTTTTGTCTCCAGCAGGTCGTTCTCGGCCTTCTTCCGGGAGGTGATATCTCTGATCATGGTCCCGAGTTCATAATACTGTTCTCTTTTAATGATGAAGTGAACGGCTGATATATTCTTTTTCCGCCCGGACGGGGTGACAAATTCCATTTCGATGAGCTTGTTCAGCCATTCCCCCTTGCCGGTCTCCAGGGCCTTCTTGATCTTTTTCCGGGTCCTCTGCCGGATGATCTCTTTCTCTTCGTCATCAGCACTCAAATGTGCAAAGAGATCCCACATCGGCCTGTTTTCGGTCTCTTCCTTTGACAGACCGGTGATCTCCTGCATCGCTTTGTTCCATTCGACAACCCTTCCCGTTCTGTCGAGGAGGATGGTCCCGAGCGGGGCCTGGGCAATCATTCCCCTGAGGAGGTTTCGCTGATCCCTGATCGAGTCACGCGCACGTTTCCTTTCTGTTATGTCGCGCGAGATTTCAATGATCTCGGTGAGATGACCGTGTTCATCCTTCAACGGGATGGCCGTGTTCTCGTAGTAACGCTCCTCTTCCGGGGAATCCCCCGTTATATGGGTGGCCCCCTCTTCCGGGTGGCCGGTCTGCAGGGCCTTGACTAATGCACATTCCCCGCACGGCGCATCCCGGGTTGCAAAGACCTTGAAACATTTCTTCCCGACGGCGAGCGGGCTGACTTCCAGAGCCTTGCTGTTGGCCCAGAGGATCGTGTACTCGGGATCCATTTCGAAGATCAAATCCGGAAAGCTGTCGAGGATCTTTCGGAATTTCTTTTCCCGGCCAATCTCCATATGCTCGGCGAGGTCTTTCTCAAGATAGATGGATCCCAGCACGGCTTTTCCCTCTTTCAAGGGGAGAATATCGCTTGTCACATTCAGGGTCTTGCCCGATTTGTCTACCCGGATGGTCTCAAGGCCTTTCACCGTTTCACCCCGCCGAACCTTCCGATCGACAAGAGGGGTCTCAACCGGATAGTTTGCCGGCTTGATCAAGGATATGGATTCCCCGATCACTTCATCCGCCCTGTAACCGTAGAGCAGCTGAGCCCCTTTGTTCCAATAGACGATTCGCCCGTCGAACGCCTTGCAGATCACGGCATCGTTCGTGTTATTCAGGATTGTTTGGAGTGTCTTGTCCTTCTCAATTCTATCTCTGATTCTGTCTAACACGTTTTATTCACCCTGGCATTTATAGTTCACGGCATATCTGAAGGATCTTCTCGGATTTGATCGGCTTGGTTAGATAACCGTCCATTCCGGCTTCCAGACTCCTCTTTTTATGTTCCGTGGTGGCATGTGCGCTGAGCCCGACGATCTTCTGATGATGGCCGGACTTTGATTCAGCCTTCCTGACCCGTTCGGTCACCTCATAACCATCGAAGTCGGGCATCTGTATGTCAAGAAAGACGATATCATAGTCCGATTCACCGAGTTTCTGAAGGGCCTGTGAACCGTTTCGGGCCAGGTCGATCGTGCATCCAAAGCGCTCAAAGATCTTTCTCAGAATGACCTGGTTGACGGGGTTGTCCTCGGCTACAAGGACCTTCATCTCTTTGATTGACTTGGTAGAAAGACTTTTCTTCTCTTTGCTTTCCTCGGGGGCTTTCGCACTGGGTGCCGGTATGGAAAATGAGAAGGCAGTCCCCTCCCCTTTCTCGCTTTTCACCGATATCTGCCCGCCGAGGAGTTCGATCAGCCGTTTTGTAATGGCAAGTCCCAGCCCGACGCCCTTGTCCTTGTCATCCGCCTTAAGCTCTACCTGGAAGAACTCTTCGAAGAGCTTATCCAGCTCCTCCTCATCGATTCCGATACCGGTATCCTCAACGGTAAAATCGAGGTAATCTTTCTTTTCACTGCCGGTTATGACCAGTTTAACCTGGCCTGATTTCGTGTTTTTGACGGCATTGGATATCAGGTTGTTGAGGATCTGCTGGAGTTTCTGGGCATCTGTATCACAGTAGTATTCAAAGGGTAGCTGCCAATCCAGACTGAGCTCGATGTTGTTTTTCCTGGCACGTATCTGGAAGGCGTTGATGATCTTCTCTGCCATCTTTCTGAGATCAAACGCTTCTTTCGAGAACTCTAGCTTATTCGCCTCTATCTTGGAATAGTCGAGTATATTGTCAAGCGTCTCCATCAGCACCTGTGATGAGTCTTTGGCAATCCTGAGAAAATGCATGTTCTCCGATGAGAGTTCGTCCGTCTCAATCAGATCGAGCGCCCCCGTTATACCGCTCAGCGGCGTTCTGATCTCATGGCTCATATTGGCCAGGAAATTACTCTTTGCCCGGTTCGCCCGGTTCGCCTCGTCTTTGGCCTTTAACATCTTCTCCTGTGCCTTCTTTTTGGCTGTCACGTCTTTCATCGAACTCATAAACCGTTGTTCCTCATCGTCATCGTTCTCTATCGGGATCGTCTCGACTTCAACGAACTTCTCATCCTTTAATTCGAGTTCGCAGTTGGTCTTTTTTCCGGTTTCTTGAACCTTTTTCAGATGCTCGAAAAAGGCTTGATGAGACAGGTATTTCAAGTACAGGGTAAATGGTTTCTTTTTAATGCTTTCTTTATCTTTACCCAGTAGCGTTGCCCCGGCGTTGTTGAGTTCGTATATGACCCCTTCTTTGTTAAAGGTGAAGAACCCCACCGGTGCATTGTCGTAGAGCTTGTAATAGCGGTCGCGGGACTTCTGAAGTTCCATCTGAAGGGAACTGAGGTGTTCATTCTGCAGTTTCAGCTCCATCTGGTGAATCATGAGGTCTTCCAGTACACTCCGGACTTCTTTTTCCGATAATTCGGATGTGTCAAGCTGCTCGTCTTGGAGCTTGCCCGTCTCCTTCAATCTCTTTAAGGCCTGTTGCTTTAATTCTTCTTTTCTGGTCATACCTATTCACTCTCCCCGCTGCTCTTTTTTTCAAGGGATGCTATAACGCCGATAATCTCACCATGGGGGCCAAATTGAGGGGTGGCGTTGATATTCAGCAGAATCGTCTGTCCCTCCCCGTCTACTACATCATGGCGAAAATTATAGACCGGTTCCTTCGTTTCAATAACCCGCTTAAACGGCAGGTCCTTTCCCGGTATCTCTTTGCCGTTTTCCGTCTTGATCTCCCAGCCTGAATCGTCGAATGACCTGGAGGTCAGTTCATGCCTTGGTATCTTCATGACCTCTTCCGCCTTTTTGTTCGCATAGGTGATATCCCCGTTGAGATTCAAAAAGAATATGGCATACGGGTTGTTCTCCAGGATCTGCTTCAGGAATTTGTGCTCCTTTTCCATGGCGAGCTGCTTTTTCCGTGTCTTGGTGATATCCTCGGCAATCTTGAGATAGAAGGTCTCGGACTCATTTTCACCGACGACCTTAGAAAAGGCTGCAAGTTCCCAGAAACGATCGCCGCTCTTCGTTCGGCTGAGGAGCTCGCCCGACCATTTTTCGCCGTTTTTAACATCGCCCCACATCCGGGAGTACTCCTCCTCCATCTCCTCATCAGCCGGCTTGAGGATGGTGATGTGTTTACCGAGGATCTCTTCATTGCTGTAACCGGTTTTCTCAAGGAATTTGGGGTTCGCATAATCAATCCGGCCGTTTTCATTCATGAGTGCAATCATCACGGGACTCTGATCAACAGCGTATGAGAATCTTGAGATCTCTAATGAGGCGACTTTCAACTCCGTAATGTCGACGAAGGTTATCACAACCCCTTTGATATTCTCCTCCGTGGTTCTGTAGGGGATAATCCGCTTGAGATACCATCTGCCGTCGGAATTTCGCACCTCTGCGGAAACCGGGATCAGGGTTCTCAAGACCTGTTTTGAATCCTCATAGATGTTGGCCCCCTCCAGGTTGTGCGAGATATGCGAGATGGGGCGGCCGATGTCATGCTCCATGAGATTGATGATCTCCTTGACCGAGGGCGTGAATTTCCGGATGTTCAGGTTGAGGTCCAGGAAGATCGTCCCCACATCGGTGTTTTTCAGGAGATTTTCCATATCGTTGTTCAGGTCCGTCAGCTCCTGTATCTTTGCCTGATACTCCGAGTTAACGGTGATCAGCTCCTCGTTGACGGACTGGAGTTCCTCGTTTGTCGTCTGCAGCTCTTCATTCGACGAGAGGAGCTCCTCGTTCGATGCCTGGAGTTCCTCGTTCGAAGTTTCAAGCTCCTCGATGGTGGCCTGGAGGTTCTCTTTCGTGTATTGGAGCTCCTGTTCCAGGTCGTTGATCCGCTGATCCTTGTCGTCGAGATAGTCCCGGCTTTCTTTTTCGGTGCTTTCCCCTTTCTTTTCCTTGGTGTCTTTTTGACGGAACAGGGCAACGATGTATTTTTGTTCCTTTAACGTTAAGAGATCAACCTGCAGGTCCACAAAGTCAACCTTTTTCGAACTTTCAATGCGGATTCCCGGGTAGACGATCTTCTGACCGTTTTTGACAACCTTGTGCAGGGCTGTACTAATCGGAATCGAGAGCTCGGGCAGCAGCATCTTCACCACATTGTACTGGACAGGCCCCGAAGGGAACTGAAGGTACCGGTTCACGTTCCCGTAGGTCATCATGATATTGTAGTCCGTATCAAGGACAATGCAGGGATCCATGTATTTTTCGAGGATGTGCTTCTGAATCTCGGATACCGGATTCGGTTTCTCTTGTTTATATTCGAGACTGGTTTCCTTTAGATTGGTGGGGACTTTCTTCCGGTTCATACTGGCGAATTTGAAGTAGTCCGTGTACATGTTCGGTTTCCTCTCTCTGGAGATCAGCTTGTATATCTTCCATCTGCTATCAATGGTCTTAAAGAGACTTGTGAGCTCACCAACGGTCTCACTGCTGCCAAGGAAGAGATAGGCGTTTTTTTTCAAAGCGTAATGGAAGAACGAGAGTACCTTCTTCTGAAGGATCGGCTGGAGATAGATCAGCAGATTCCGGCAGACGAGAAAGCTTATCCGGTTGAAAGGGGGATCGAATATGAGGTTATGCGGGGCAAAGACGATCTTCTCCCTGATCTGCCGGTTGACCTGGTAAAAACCGCCGGTGCGTTGAAAGTATTTGTTCAGATACTCGTTTTGTACATCCTCCGAGATGCTTTCGGAGTAGATCCCCTGGCTCGCGAACTCGATGGCCTCTTTATCGATGTCGGTGGCAAATATCTTAAAGTCCGTTTCACTCTTGGTCTTATCGATGTAATTCTGGAACATCAGCGCGATGGAATAGGCCTCTTCTCCGGTTGAACACCCCGGTGCCCATATCCTGATCGCCTTTTCTTCTTTGTGATTCTTGAAGATATCGGGGATAATCCGGCTGTTGATAATATCGTAGGCCTCCCGGTCACGGAAGAAACGAGTGACGCCTATCAGGAGCTGTTTGTAGAGGATGTGAACCTCGTTCGGTGAGGTTTGCAGGAAGTCCAGATACTCCTCGATTGATTTTTTCTGATTGATGCCAATCCGCTGCTCAATACGCCGGTTCACAGTGGTTCGCTTGTAATAGGAAAAATCCACCCCGGAATATTTCTTCAACATCTCGAATATCTTGTCCATGGGCTCCTGATCGCCGATGAGTTTTTTCCGTTCCTCCTCGCTGGAGAGCAGGGGGTTTTTACTGTATTTGATGAGCATATCCGGCATCTCCTCCGGGGGGAGGATGAAGTCCACAAGTCCCGCAACAATCGCGCTTCTCGGCATCCCGTCAAACTGTGCCGTGTTCCGGTCCTGGACCATGACCATCCCGCCCATCTCTTTGATCACCTTGATCCCCTGGGTGCCGTCGCTGCCCGTTCCCGAGAGGATGATGCCGATACTCTTTTCCTGCTGGTCCTCGGCAAGCGAACGGAAGAAGATGTCGATGGGAAGGTTCAGATTTTTCTGCGGGTTTTTATCGCTCAGATACAGTTTCCGGTGAAAGATCTTGAGATTCTTTTTAGGTGGCAGGAGATAGATGCAGTTCTTGTCAACTGCCATCCCGTCTTGGGCCTTGTGGATCTTCATCCGGGTATGGTTGGCCAATATCTCGTCCATCAGGCTCTTGTAATCGGGTGAAAGGTGCTGAATGATGACAAATGAGAGTCCGGAATCGGGTGGCATGTTGTCGAAAAAGTGCTCAAGGGCCTCGAGGCCACCTGCGGATGCTCCTATTCCAACGATAAAGCCGTTTTCGTTTTTCATTCTATTCCTCCCGCCATTTTTTTAATACCTTTATTATATCAGATTGTTTTAGATATAACAAACTCAAAAGTATCACCAAGTCAAGGGAAATCAAGGGGGGGGGAATCAGGGGGACAGGTCCCTTGATTACGAATTCATAATCAAGGGACCTGTCCCCCTGATTCCC
>CAZVWW010000089.1:0-9499 GCA_964631265.1 uncultured Thermotogaceae bacterium | reverse complement strand
TGGCCCGGGGGATCAAGCGCTTTTTCGACACGCCCCAGGTCAGGGAGATTATCCGGAAATTAAAGAATTACGGGGTGAATACCTCCGGGGAGCAAAGCGAGGTAGGCAAAACGCCTCTTTCAGGGTTGAAGTTTGTGTTGACAGGTTCACTGCCGGACTATTCGCGATCCGAGATGAAGGCGCTGATTGAAAAGAACGGCGGAGAAGTAACCGGGTCGGTTTCAAGTAAGACAGACTATCTTTTATGTGGTGAGAACCCCGGTTCAAAACTCCAAAAGGCCAGAGACAAGGGTGTCAAAGTGATTAACCAGGAAGAGTTCTTAAATCTACTGAACCAATCCGTATCATAAAGCAGTACCTCGCTGAATTACTCAGAAAATACACCGAGTGAGGCAAACAACCCATTTGATAAAAACTCTTTGAACCGGTACAGCTTTTCGGTATCGAGAAGGAGAAGAAAGACCAGCCCTATTGAGACGAAGAAGATGTTCGGCCCCCATGAGGCAAAGACCGGGTTGAGATGCCACGGGCTCCATGTGTCGGACCTTCCCATTGCCGCCATCCACTGTGTGCTTCCCTGATACAACGCGATCAGCAGAAAAGTGAATATAACACTCCAGGCCTTGCTCTTTATCCCCAGTGCAAGGGAGAGTGGAACACCCAGAAAGGCAACGACAAGAGGTCCGAATGACTCTGCATAACGGGTATGGAACTGTGTCTCAAATTTGTAACTCTCTTTGTTATCGAGATTCCTCTCTTTATTTTCTTTTATGATGGACCATAACTCCTGAGAAGACATGTTCTCAGGTTTTTTGCTCGTGACCTGAAAATAAAAATCCACATCACTGGCAATCATCTCTTTCTGTTTTTCATTCGGTTCCCGTGGCTCCATTTTTGATGATTCGCCCCTTTTATAGACAACCAGTTGAGAGAGATCCCAGGCCTTATTCTCCTGATTGTATTGAATCTTAGGGCTGTAGAATACCGTTGTAGTATCCTTATTTAAATCGTATATAAAGACCTCGAGGAGTTCTTTTCTGTTTGAATAGACCCGTTTGATGAACATGTACCGGTTGTCTTCCATGAGTTGAAATTTATGAAGGCCGGATGAGAGATAGACCTCTGCATTCCGGTTTCTATAGAGTTCCGGGACGATCGCTTCTTTTAGTACGAAAGTGATCCCTGTCAGAATGATGCCGAGAATCAGAAACGGTATGAAAATTCTCTTCAGCTTAATCCCATGTACCTGTAGGGCGATTAGTTCGTTGTTGCTGCTCATCTTCGAAAAAAGCCAGAATATTGACATCAAAACGCCCACCGGAATGGCCTGTGGGATATACCTCGGCAGTTGATAAAAAAGGAATGGGAAGATCCGCCAGAAGGAGAGGTTGTTCATGACCACCTGGGATGAGATGTCAATCAAGATGAAGACGTTGGCATACAGTAAAAATCCGCCGAATCCCAGTAAAAAGGGTAATATTGTCGATTTTAAGATATAAAGCGTCAATGTTTTCATATAATGGCCTCCGGATTAACGACGTACAAATCGTTCTTTGATCAAGAACATGAGCTTGCTGTCAAGGATGGTAAAGACAAATACACCCAAAAGGACGAAAGTAAGATCAGGCACCCATGCCGCGATTAAGGGATTCAATCTGTATTTGCCTAAACCAGAGCTGGATACGTTGTGCAGCGCCACACTCTGCATAAAGATTTCTCCCGCCTTGAAGACTGCGATAAATATGAAGCTGAAGATGATGCTCCATGATTTGCTTTTGATATTGGCCAGAAGGCAGACGGAAGTTCCCACAAGGGCAATGATAAGTGGCGAAAGAGACTTAGCCACTCTTAAATTCAGTTCAAGGGTTGCCCGCGCTCTCTTTTCAGGATTTTTCATCTTTTCCAGTAGTTCGGTGGTTGGTGAATACTTAAATTCGTTTTGCTCCCCGCTTTCGTACTGTCCATAGATATCCACCTCATTAAAGACGCTCATCGCATCTTCAAGCGCATCGGACAGCTCTTTGGAGAGTTCTTCAAAATCTGTCTGGGTGAAATCAACATTAAGCGAAAGGTCTCCTGCATTATCCAGTCTCAACACCTGACCGTCTTCCATGGTCCACTGTCCCTCACGCTTGTTATCGATGAGTTCATCCGCGTAGATGACCTTGAGTGACTCGTTTCGAATCTCGTATATCAGGACATCATCAAGCTTGTTCTTCGACAGGGGCTGTTTGACATAGAAATATTTGTTTCCGGTTATTGGCAGGAACTTGTTGGAGATGGTTGAATACCCGACGTTCTTTGACATGAATTCCTTCAGCTCTCTTTGCTTCAATTCGTTAAAGGCCGGTATGACATAATCATTCAGTAAAAAGGAGCCGATACTCAGAACAGTTCCGAAGATCAGAAACGGGATCACAATGGCCTTAAAGGATATCCCATGGACCTGGATGGCCATTAACTCGTTCTTCGTGCCCATCTGGGAAAGTACCCAGAAGATCGACAGGAGAACCCCCACCGGAATGGCCTCGGCAAATAACTCGGGCATGAAAAAATAGAGGAGCTGAAAGAGCCTCCAGGGAGGAATGCCGTAATCGATTATATTCAGTGAGAGAAAGTACAAAAGATTCACACTGATGAATATGATAAAACCGAATAAACCCAATAAAAAAGGAGGGAAACTATCTCTCCAGATATAACGTTTCAGTGTTTTCAAACTATCACCCATCATCTGTTTCGCCTTTAATTCTATCATACTTTTCTCCCTTTTCTCCATTCAGGCTAGGGGTTGAAAAACGCTGTACTATTTGTTATAATACAGTAAATTTGCATAGGAGGGATCAGCATGTTTAGTAAAGCGAGTAAAAAATGCACGATGACCGTTATAGTGATCCTGTTCTCCGTTATGGTTTTCTCAAATCAAACTGGCCGGTCAACAGCCCTTGATTATTTGAAAGCCTTCTTCGAGGGACGTTATGAAGTGGTCTATGAGATGCAGAACGAGAGACTGCGTTCAGCCTTGAACGTTGAAAAAATCGAACAAACCCGGCAATCCATTCTCAATATGTTCGGGGGTATGCAGGCAGTGGTTTCCACTGAGAGCGATGACATGAACGGATTGAAGCGGTTCGTGGTATTGATCGAAACTGGAAAGGGCTATCTTCAGGCAACTGTTTCAGTTGATGCTGAGGATAAGGTGGCGGGTATCTTTTTCAAGCAGGGACAAAAACCCGTTAAAAAAGAAGAGGAGATTAAAGATATGGCATATGTAGAACAAGAAGTTCAATTTGGAAAAGAAGGATGGAAACTTGATGGTCGGTTAACCATTCCTGAAGACGAGGAGAGCTATCCGCTGATCATCATAACGGGTGGATCGGGACCAACGGATATGGACGGGACATATGGCCCCAACAAACCGTACAGGGATATCGCGCATTATCTGGCTGAGAATGGTGTCGGTTCTCTCAGATACAACAAGCGATCGGCCCAGTATCCGCAGAAGATGCTGGAGACTGAAGTGAGCGAAAAAGGGTATATCTGGGATGAGTATTTGGAAGACCTGTATCAAGCGATAGAGTTTGTAACGGAGATTGACGGAGCCGGGGAGATTATTCTGGCCGGCCACAGTCTTGGCGGAACAATCGTGCCTTATGTTGCAAACAACACAGAGGAGGTTGACGGGATCATCCTCCTGGCGGCTGCTGTCAGAAGACTGGCACAGATCAGTATCGACCAGCATATCTACCTCAAGGAACATCTGAATATCACAGACGAGCAACTCGAACAGACGGTTGCCTTTTACAATCAAGTCCTGAATCATGAGATTCCGGCCGACACAGAGTTGCAGAAGGGATTCACCGTTGGCTATTTCTATGATCTGGACCATTACAACATCATGGAGGAACTGAAGAAAAACGATATGCCGGTGCTCGTTATACAGGGCAAGACGGATTTCCAGAGTACCATGGAAGGCGACTACCTGCCTTTGAAAGAGGCGTTCTCCGATCAAGAACGCTTCACATTCCGTGCTTTTGATGGCGTTAATCATCTTCTGATGCCGTCACCGGATGAGTATATGACAGAAGATGCCTTCCATTCAACAGAAGAATACGCTGTTGAGAACGAAGTGGATGAAAGGGTTTTGAATACACTGGTGGATTGGGTGAACACGACGTTCTAAACCGTGTCTGTTGTCAGCATAAGCCTTTATAGATGATACTTAATCAGTATGGTATGCTCATTAAGCTGCTTCGACCAATCGAGCGAGAGCTTTGAATCCGTTGAGAGTTTTTCGATAAACGGAACGCCATTTGTAAATAGAAAGGGTTCAACTGTCAGAAAAAGTTCGTCGATCAGTCCTTGATCGACGAACTGTTCGAAAACGCTCTTTCCACCGCAGACACAGTAGGATTTGTCTCTCTCGGTTAGTTTTTCTGCCAGTTTAGACGGAGATAATCCTGTTGCCTTTACCCCCTTCATATCCTGAATCTGATCCGGATGAGAGGTTAAAACATATATGAATCGGCCCGGAAGACCTTTGTTAAACGTCTCAAAGGTCTTCCTTCCCATGATCAGGGTGCCGATCTCTTTTGTCATCTTCTTAAAAAAGGCGGTGTCCTCCCTGCTGGTCCACTGAGTTGATAACTCCGATTCGTTATGCGCAATCATACCGTTGACGGTCATCGCTGCTATTAAAACGCGTCTCATGCCATCATCAGTTCTCTGTTCTGAACACATATTTCTCGTTGTTGAACATCTTCGAGGCGAGGATAACGAGCAGAGCAGTGACAGCCAGATTAACGATCAGGAGCATGGTGAAATTGTACATCGGCAGATTGGGTGTTGTGAACAACTGCTTCAATGTGACAATACCGTTGATCAACGGGACGAATGCAAGGTTCGTCGTTTCTCTGAAGGCCTGCGGCTGCATTCCCATCACCCCGACAATCAGGACAATGATGTAGATGGGCAGGGTATATGAGGTGGCCTCTTTCACACTTTTGGCAAATATCCCCACGACAACGATGATGGCCGCGATCAACACAGCCATGCTGATAACCGAGAGGAAAAGGATGGTAACCGTTGCCGGTGTAAAGGCCTCCAGTATGTTGCCGGGTATATCCGGCATCAGCTGGGTGAAACCGATGGTGAATGCGATCAGTGAAATGGTGGCCGTTGTGACATTGATCATCATGATATAGAGTATCTTGGCCCAGGCGATTGAGGTCCTCGACACCTGGTTTGAAAGCAGGATGGTCAGGGTCTGCCTTTCTTTCTCTCCTGCTGTTGTGTCGAATCCGACCGAAAAAGAGGAAGAGAAGAGGTATATGATCAGCATATAGGGGAGTATCATGCCCAGAAAACTGCCGGCCTGCTCTTTTTCAGTGGCAACGTTGTAGGTCTTCATGATCGGTCTCTCGAGGATCTCCGGATCGGTGCCGCTTGCCACCAGTTTGTCCTTCAGATACTGATCCCTGAGGTTTTTGAGCTGATACCGGATGATACTCGTGATATTCTCAGAGGTATTGGAGCCTGAATAGGAGTAAATCTCGATTGGCGGACTGTCTTTTTGAAGATACTGATCAAAAGAGTCTCCCGATTGAAAGATCAGACCGAGATGGATATCGCCATCCCTGAGGGCCTCTTCCATATTCTCAACTGTGTCGATGATCTCAATCTCTGTGTTCGTCATGTTTTCTTTTAACGTATTGAGGATAGCCGGTTCATTGGTGTAGATCTTATAGACGGTTTGCTCGAGCTTCTGCTCTTCCTGCTCCATCATGGTTCCGATGGCAAAGAAGATTCCGATGAATATGATAACGGGCAGGACAAAGATCGAAAAAACCGTTCGCTTGTCCTTGAAGAGATTATAAAATTCTTTTCTCAGAATTGTCAATGTGTCTTTCATTTGTCCTCAACCTCCAAATAGTCAAAAAAGGCATCTTCCAGATCGTCCTTTCCGGTCTCCTCCAAGATCTCGTTCAGTGTTCCGTCTGCCTTTATCCGTCCTCTGTCGATGATGACAATATGCTCACACATCTTCTGAGCAACGGTCATGATATGAGTGGACAGGATGATGGTCTTCCCCTGATTCTGAAGGTCCTTCAGGTATTCCAGGACCAGTCTCGATGTGATGATATCCAGTCCGTTCGTCGGTTCGTCAAAGATCAGGATCTCGGGTTCATGGATCAATGCGATGGCAATCAGCGTTTTCTGCTTCATACCGGTTGAGTAGGTGGAGACATTTCTGTCCATGAATTTCTTGATCTCAAGGTAGGTACTCAATCCCTCAATCCTCTTCTCGAGCGTGGTCTCAGGAATATGGTTGAGCCTTCCGAAAAATGTCAGTAAGTCTCTCGCCGACAGATTGCCCGAAAGGTTCATATCGGATGAAAGAAACCCGAGTTTTTTGCGTATTGCCCTGGCATCCTTGACAGGATTCAAATTTCCAACACTTACCTCGCCCCCGCTGGGTTTTATAAGCGTGGAAAGGATTCGGAGTGATGTTGTCTTCCCAGCTCCATTTGGCCCAAGCAGCCCGAATATCTCTCCTTTGTTAACCTTGAAGGAGCACTGATCGAGCGCTTTTACAACCGTTTTCTTTGCCTTGAATGACTTGTCAACATTCTTAAATTCAATCATTTTTTGAAACCTCACCTCACTGTTTTCATTTTCCCGATTATAACAGAAAAAGATTTGAACCCAAACTTATCATGAGCAGGGTTAAAAAGCGCCTGTTTTCTCTCTTATGTTATAATTCGTTAATCTTATTATTTGGGGGAATGGTCATGAAATGGAACTTGAACTTTTTCTATGAAGGTCCCGATGATCCTGAAATAAAACAAGATCTTGAGACGGTTTTGAAAAGATCGGAGGTCTTCGAGGAGACGTATTCAAAACGGATTGTTCAAGACCTCACGACGGACACCGTGACAGACATGTTTCAGGAAAGAGAGGCCATTGAGACACAAGGGGCAAAGGTCTCTCAGTATGCGGGTCTCTTGTTCTCGCAGGATACTCAGAATGCAAAGGCCCAGGAACTCATGGGGCTGGTGGAAAAATACACCGCTGAGGTTGAACAGCACTTTTCCTTTATCAATCCCGGATTGTTGCGCCATGATATCGACAAACTTGAAGCTTTAAAAGAAGAACTGGGCGACTATGCATGGGTAATGGAGAGGATTATCGAACGAAAGTCTCATACGCTTTCGGGGGAAACCGAAAAGATCCTGGCTGCTAAAAACGAGACCGGCAGAGATAATCTGGGCTCACTTTACAGTAAGATTGTGTCGGGCTATTCATTTGAGTTGGCAGTCGACGGTGAAACAAAGAGATTGAACGGTTCTCAGATGAGAAATTTCAGGTACAAGAGTGACAAGACACTCCGGAGAAAAGCCATGAGAAAACTCTTTAAACGCTATGAAGAGGATAAGACGCCTATAACGGGTCTGTACAACAACATCGTGAAGGATTATGATATTGAAAGCCGATTCAGAAACTATCCGGAGCCGATCTCCATGAGAAATCTTGACAACGAAACGAATGATCCGATTGTTGAAAGATTGATTGATGTCACGACAAAGAACACCGATATGGTTGAAACCTATTACAACTGGAAGGCAAAAACGATGAACCTGGATCTCCAACTGGCCGATATCTATGCCCCTTTGGAAGAGGTCAACAGGGAATATTCATTTGAAGAGGCGAAGGCCATTGTCCTCGATGCGTATTACGATTTTCACCAAACGGCCGGGGAGATCGTGGAAAGCTTTTTCGATGAAAAGCGGATACACTCGGAGGTCCTTCCCGGGAAAAGAGGGGGCGCATTCTGCTCATACTATGTCCCGAATGGCAAACCGTTTGTCATGCTCAATCACAACAACTCCATCAACGATGTCCTCACCATGGCGCACGAACTGGGACATGGGTTACATGGCACACTGTCCTCTGAACAGACATTGCTGAATTATCACACGCCGCTGACGATGGCTGAAATTGCCTCTGTTTTCGGTGAGATCGTTGTGTTCAACCGCCTCCTCCCCACGCTGAATGAGAAAGAGAAGCAGCTCTTCGTCGCCTCGACGATTGAAGGCAATTTTGCCACCACGTTCAGACAGAATATGTTTGCAAGATTTGAGAAGCGTTCCCACAAACTGGCGAGTGAAAAGGGATTCGCTTCCTGGCAGGAGCTTTCAAATCTCTACAACGAGGAGCTCAAGACCATGTTTGGAAACAGTGTCAAGATTACAGAAGAATACAACTGGGAATGGGCGACGATTCCGCACATATTCCAGGTTCCGTTCTATGTCTACGCCTATAATTTTGCCAACCTCCTGGTGATCGCCATCTACAAAAAGTTCGAGGAGGAGGGGGAGGCCATGATACCGCAGTATCTCGATCTTTTACGAAGCGGGGGGAGTGACCGCCCTGATAGGCTGTTGAAAAAGCTGGATATCGATCTGGAGGATGATGCCTTCTGGCAGAAGGGGTTTGATTATATAAGGGATATGGTGGAGTCGCTTCGATAAAGCAAGTTCTCTTAAAAAGTTAAGGATCTGGAACAATGACAGGGAGTTTTGAGAGTTCATATCCCTTCAGGACTCCCTGATGTTCTTTGAGCCATCTTTTTTGCTCCTTGTAATCCGGCACGATTGAGGCCAGTGTATTCCAGAATTGCCGGCTGTGATCCAGGTGTTTCAGATGACAGAGTTCGTGAACGATAACATAATCCCTGACCGGTTCAGGCATCAGGACGAGCTTCCAGTGCAGATTGATGTTCCGTTTTCCGGAGCAACTCCCCCAGCGGGACCTTGTGTTTTTTATCCGGACCTGGTTAAAGTGAAAGCCATATCGTTCGGAATAAAAAGTCAATATGTTGCTGAAATCGTTAACAATGTATTGTTTGATGTCACTTTTAAAAAGCCTTTTAATAAGGCGGAGTGCATTATTATTGTCAATGACGGGGTTAAGGGTTATCGACAGACCGTCTCGGTTTATAGAAAGGGCCGTATTGAGCGTATGTTTGTCCCGGACAATTGAGACCGGGATCTCCCTGCCATGTAATAATACCTTTCCGTGATTGGCTATTGAGAATCTCCGAAGAAAACGGCTGTGTTTTTCGTTGATTGACTGTTGCCTCTCAGTGTTTTCTTTGAGCCAGTCTTCATGGTCCTCCAGAAAATCAGCAATAAACGCCTCATCGAATTGCGGGGGGGTTCGAACCTCAATCCGGTCCTCAAGTACCATTAAAGCAAGCTTTTTTCTTCTCTTTGACTGTCTGATTAGAACGGGAAAACCGTTGATCTCCTTTATCATACATGCCTCCGTGGGGAAATATCACTCGGACTTGGTTTTTAGTCCGCCGGACTTGGTTTTTAGTCCGCGTTTACTATAACATAATCGCACTTCTCTGCCGCAGAGGTAAAAAGAAATTGGTCAAGCTGTTGTTAAATACATAAAAACAAATTGATATCCGTCTATAAGACATAAATAAAACGGT
>CAZVWW010000088.1:0-9589 GCA_964631265.1 uncultured Thermotogaceae bacterium | reverse complement strand
TCGTCACAAAACCCGTTGACCGGGAGGAATTGCTCAAGGCCATTCGCTCATAGAATCCGGGGCGAAGGTTTTAACGCCCTCCCCCCGTTTTTGACGTTATATCAGATCGAAAAGTGATCTGACGCTGATCCCGGCTTTATCGAGCTTCTCTTTGTACTGAAAAGTGATCCGCTTTTCTCTTCCGCTTTCAAGCGAGAAAAAATTATCGGACAAGATCACATCAGCCCCCTCGACCTCGACGAAGCAGTAGAGGGCGGGACGTTCGGCCCGGAGGGTGATTGTGTAGGTGTCCTTGCCGCTTTTTGCCAGCTTCCAGGTTAAACCGGGGTCTTTGAGTTCCAGCTCCTTGGGTGCCCGGAAGGCCCTGAAGCCGTATGAGAGTTGCTCCTTCCCATCCGGGGTGGTCAGTTCGAAAAAGGCAATGGCCTCTTTCGCAGTTACCGGCAGTTCAGACAAAGCGATCCGTTTGATCCGTTGTGATCCCAGCCTGTCAATCTCAACCTTTTCGCTGTTCTTCATCAGCACATCACCGTTCAAAGTCTCAATCTTTATGGTAACCTTGCCCTCGATCTTTTCGGCCCGGTCGTTTGTGACCCATATGTCGATTCTCTCTTCGTCTTCCTCTCCACTGATGAAAACCGGGTTGTAAAAGCGCTTTGCGTAGTATTGAAGGGCCTTCCATCGCCCGTAATAGTCGATTGACGACCAGCTGGCTACGGGCCAGCAGTCGTTGATCTGCCAGTAGAGGGCTCCCATGCAGTGTTGGCCGTTCCGGTTTCGTCGCCAGTGCTCAACCCCGTATTCCATGGCCTCCGCCTGGGTGATCTGGGAGAGGATGACCTGTTTTGAAAAATCTTCAGGGACACGAAATCGCTTTGCCATATAATCCATGATCTTTTGGTTGCCGGCCGGATTCTTCTGATGGCTCTCCATAATCTCGGAGTACATCGTCATTTGGTCTCTCGGACAGAATGACTCGAGGGTTTTCATCGAGGGAAAGGATTCAAACCCGAATTCGGACATAAAACGTGAGTCGAAAGCCCGGTAGGATTCGAGCGGATAGCCCTCGTGCCAGACCTTCCAATAATGCGAATCGCCTTTCTCAGCCGACTGTGTATCTTTGAAACCGCCGCCTCCCGACGGTGAGCTCGGCCAGTACGGTCGCTTCTCGTCGTATTCGGCAACGAGTTCGGGCAGTAACTCTTCAAAGAGTCTGATATAAAAGGTCTCCAGTTTGGGCACAAAATCGCGGAACCCCCAACTGACCCATCCTTCCTCAATCTCGTTGTTACCGACCCAGATGGCGAGCGACGGGTGGTTTCTCAATCTCCGGATATTCTCGACGGCCTCTTTCCGGATGGACTCTTCAAACCCCTTGAAATCCGGGGTGGGTTTACAGGCGAAGGCAAAATCCTGCCAGACGAGTAGCCCGTTCTCATCACAAAAGTCGTAAAAGGCATCATCCTCATAGATACCGCCCCCCCAGACACGGATCATGTTCATGTTGGCTGCAACGCAGTCACTGAGTACCTTCTCATGCAGCTTATTCCGACGCCCGCGCGGGATAAAAGAGTCCGTGGGGATCCAGTTTCCCCCTTTTGCGAAGACGGGAACGGTGTTCAGCTCAAAGTAGAACGACTCCCCCCATTGATCCGCCTCCCGTTTCAGCTCGATCTCCCGGATGCCTATCCGCTTCTCCAGGGTGTCCAGGCTTTTGTTCCCGTCTTTCAGCTCGACAACAATCCGATAAAGATGGGGTTCGCCGAACTCATTCGTCCACCAGAGTTTTGGATTCTCGATCTCCAGCGTGAACCAGCTCATGGCCTCCGGTAGTTGGACCTCTTTTTCTGCTATCTGCTTTGTTCCATCATAGATGCTGACCCCGGCACTGAGCGCGTCTTTTAACCCCAGATCTGTGACAGCCAGCTCACAGTTCAGCTTTGCCTTTTCGGCAGTGGGAAGCGGATCAGCGGAATCGCTGTAGTCGATCTCGCTGGTGACGTACAGATCCTCGATCTTTTTCCTGTTGAAAAGGGTCAGTTCAACATCGCGCCAGATGCCGATATCGGGGAGAATCGGCCCCCAGTCCCATCCGAAGGCGTAATAGGCCTTTCTCAACGTCTCGACCCCGGGGATTGAAAAGGGACTCTGAATACGCTCGTCATCCGGTGTAAACCCCATCCGGGCGAGTCTCTCCCGGGCCTCTTTGGTGGGGCTCTTCAGAACGATCTTCAGTTCATTATCGTTTGCGTTCAGCCGGTTGAACCCGGGCGTCTTCAGATAGATCTCATACGTCCGGTGCATATTGTCCGAAAAGTGGAGGGGCTCACCGTTCAGAAACACCTCAGCGACCGTATCCAGGCCGTTGAATCTGATGGTCACGTATTCGTATTGCTCAAAATGACAGGCCTTCCCGAATCGCCGGGTGAAGACCCAGTCCGATTCGTAAACCCAGTCCATCTGCTTTTCATTGGTGCCGTAAAAGGGATCGTCTATCTTGTTGTGTTCAAGCAGGGTCTCAAAGACGGAGTTCGGCACACGGGTCTCAAACCGCTCTTCCCCTCCGGCCTGTTGCATGACCCATCCATCGGTTAGTTTGGTTCTTTTTACATCCATTTATTGTCATTCCTCCGTTTTCTCATGTTTAAAGATAGGCGGGACGAAATCAAAGGTCTCCGTGTTGATCAGCCCCTTATTCGTTATCTTCAACTTCGGGATAACCTCAAGCTGGATAAAGGAGAGGGCCATAAACGGGTTTTTTAACGTACAACCCAGCTTCTCCTTACTGGCTTTTTGTAGTAATCCCTCTTTCTCGATAACATCGTGAAGCGGTAGATCAGACATGAGTCCGGCCACCGGCAGCGGGAGTGAGGCGACGATCGCACCATCCAGTGCAACGGACATGCCCCCCTTGTGTTTGACGACATCGTTGAAGGCCACAGCCATATCCTCATCGGATTTCCCGGTTACCGAGATGTTATGCGCATCATGACCGACCGATAGGGCGATGGCGCCCCGTTTCATGCCCGTTCCGCTAACAAATCCCAATGCGTACTGTTTCGTCGGGCTGTATCGGTTGACAACACAGACTTTTGCAGTTTCTATCCCCGTGAGGTCCGGCTCGCCGTTCTTTATCTCAACATCAAAGTGCTTTTCGCCCGTCAGGACAGAGCTGCCCGAGACATTGATGCTTCTGATGGAAGCCTCCGATGCGTCCCGATAGTTAAACTTGAAATCCCCGCTTTCAAAGAAGGGGCAGTGAACGGTGTTTTCGACCGATCTCAATTCAACGGTGGGGAGCGGGAAGTCGGCAATGCATTCCCCGTGTTCGGCAACCACCTTTGCGTCCTTGATGACCGTTTCCGGGAAGAAATCGTTGAGATCCTCGACCACGAGCATGTCGGCTTTGTAGCCGGGCGCAATGGCCCCCATGCTCCTCAGTCCATAATGCCTTGCCGTGTTGATACTCCCGATTCTGATGGCAGTTATGGGGTCTATTCCCCTGTTGATAGTGATCTTGACCATCTCGTCGATATCCCCCTTGACGATGTCTTCGGGGTGTTTGTCATCGGTACAGTAGGAGATAAACGGCTGAGTCTTCTCACTGACAATTTCGAGCAGATTTTCCAGATCTTTCTCCCCGCTGCCGTAGCGCATGAGGACCTGCATCCCCTTTGAGAGCTTTTCGCGGGCCTCTGCGGCCGTTGTACTCTCATGATCTGATTTAATAAAAGCGGCAGCGTAGGCGTCGAGGTCTTTCCCGCTCAACCCCGGGGCATGGCCGTCGATCTTCTTGTATTTATGCCGGAAGAGCTCGATCATCGTCAGGAGCTCCTCGTTCTGATTGAGGACGCCGGGATAGTTCATGACCTCGCCCAGCCCGAGCACCCTCGGATGTTTTTCGATGAAGCCGATCATGTCCATGACCTTCACAAAGGCCCCGTTGGTTTCGAACGGTGTTGCCGGAACGCATGAGGGGAGCATGAAGTAGATATTCAGCGGAACCCCTTCGGTGTATTTCAGAAAAAAGTCCACCCCGTCCAGGCCCGTTACATTCGCTATCTCATGGGGATCGGCGATAACCGTTGTGGTCCCTCTTGAAAGGACGGCCTTGGCAAACTCCCTCGGTTCGAGCATGGTGCTTTCGATATGAAGATGGGCGTTGATCAGCCCCGGTACAAGGTACTTCCCCTTCAGATCCATGATCCGCTTTCCGTCCCTGTAGTCTCCGAGACCGGCAATACGTTTGCGGTATATGGCCACATTGGTCTCTTCGATCTCCCCTGAGAAGACATTCACCACCCTGGCGTTCTTGATCAGCAGATCGGCCGGAACCGTTCCCCGTGCCACCGGAATAATATCTATGGCTCTCATGAAAACTCCCCCTTTTTAATTGTCATTGCAGGAAACCCCGTATTTCTCATCTTTCTCCACATTTCCAAGAGGCTCCACATGAATGAGTACGTCGTACACGTTGTCAACTACTCTTTTTATCTCTTCTTCAACCGTTTTGGCGATCTCATGACCCTCGCTGACGGTGATCTTTCCGTCCACTTCGATGTCCAGATCGATCACAATGAAAGTCCCGATCTTTCTGATCCGCGTTCTGTGAGGATTATGCGCTCCCTTCACATTCTGTACCGCATCGAAGATCTCCCCGTAGGTGTCCGTCTCGGGAACGCCCTCCATCAGTTCGGTGTTTTCCTCGAAGAAAATCTCGATCGCCACCTTGATGATCCAGACGCTGACGGCGAGCGCCACATATTTGTCAAGCACGGGAAAGTTCAGCAGATAGGCCAAAAAGAGGCCGGCAAGCACCGTAACTGACAGGACGACATCGTTTCTCATGTTCTTGGAATCGGCGATCAGCATCGAACTCTTCTCTTTTTTCCCGACCTTGAACTTGTAATAGGCCAAAAAGAGCTTGGCACCGATGGACAAGACGGTAACATAGACGGCAAGGCTTGAAGGAAGAGAACTCTCTGTTCCGGATATAATACTCTGGACAGAGGATATTCCAAGCTGGAGTCCCGCGTAGAAGATAATAAAGGAGACAATCCTTGTGGCAATTGTTTCCGCCCGGCCGTGTCCGTAAGGATGACGGGCATCGGGTGGCTTCTCGATGATCCGGGCAACCCAGAGGGTCAGCAGTGATGTCAGAATGTCCGTGGCACTGTCGATCCCGTCCCCGACAACCGCAAGACTCCCCGATAGAAATCCGATGACTATCTTGAGAAAAGACAGAACGGCATTTCCGGCAACCCCGACCCAGGAGGCCTTTTTAATATTCTTTATTCTGCTCAAATCAACAAACCCGCTTTCTTAGAGTTTTAATCTATCTATTGCTTTATTTTACAACAAATTTAGTTAAAAAAAAAGGATTCTATCAAAACAAAAACCACTGAAGAGATGCTGCATGATATAATAAGTACACTCCTGAAAGGAATGAATCAAATGCGTACGTTTTGCACCGAAGGTCCGATTAATACAGAAAGCAATTACTACGTTCCCCGGACGGAACTAATCAACGAGGGATTGAAAAAAGTCGATGAATGGCGTTATTTCACCATCTTTGCCCCGCGCCAGAGCGGAAAGACGACTTATTTTCAACTGCTGATAAAAGCCATCAACAATCTCAGGGAATCCTTTCTCCCCATCTGGATTTCCTTTGAGGATTATGCCGAACAGACAGAAAGGGAATTCCTGACATCCTTTTCAAACGATATCAATAACGCCCTTGAGGCGATTGATTTCGACTACCATTTTAAAAGGCCTGACAGAATAGAATTGATAAAAGAATCGCTAAAGTCTCTATTTGATTGTTCTAAAAAGGAGATCATCCTGATTGTCGACGAGATAGAGGGGTTGCAGAACAAAACATTATTCAGCAGTTTTATGCATATGTTGCGAAAGACCTATCATTTACGCCAAAGATACCGGATAAGAAGTGTCATACTGACAGGTGTCAGCAACATTACCGGTATCATCCAGGAGACGGCGAGTCCCTTCAACATCTCCGATCAGATCAACGTCCCCTACTTCACACAAGGACAGGTCTTCGATCTCCTCTCCCAGCATGAGGAAGAGACCGGCCAGGTCTTCGAGACAAACGTCAAAGAAGGGATATATGAGAATACAAAGGGCCAGCCCGGTCTTGTCGGTGCGCTTGCGAGAGACCTTGTGGAGAAAAAGTGCCCTGCCGGCGAAAAGATCACACGTGACAAGTTTTACAAGACCATCGATGATTTCACCCGTATCTACATCGACAAGAACATCTCCAACGTTGTCTCGAAAGCGAAGCACTATCCAGCACTCATGAAAGATATCATCTTCGGCGAGGAGATCCCTTTCAACAACCATGACGATAGAAAAAACTATCTGTATGTTAACGGTGTCATTGATGATTGTGAGGGATTCTGCTGTATTAGAATCCCCCTTTACAAGCGGGCTCTTTACGCCGCCTTCAAGCCCATGATCAACGGTGAGCGCGAATACTTCAAATCGCCGGTTGAGACCTACAAACAATACGTGGACGCTCACGGAACGCTCGATGTCAACAAACTCATCAAACGATACATCGCCTATGTCAAAGACAGGGGCAATATCATCTTCTCAGAAGGAAAGGCAGAAGAAGGTATATACCACTACAACATCGACGCCTTCTTCTCAACCTATGCCGAATTTGCCGGGGCAAAAGTCTATGTTGAGACCCCCACCGGCGGCGGGAGGGTGGATCTGCTCCTGATTCAGCAGAAGCGGCGCGACATCATCGAAATAAAACTTTACGATATCGACGAATACGAGGACGCCAAGCGCCAGCTGTACGCATATCTTGAGAGAAGCGGGGAAAGCGAGGGTTTTTTGGTCTTTTTCTCCGAATACCATTCCGATGAAGAATATGCGAAAGAGTGCATAAAAGACAAAACCGAACATATCTGGATCATTCCGGTGAAACGGAACCCGCCTTCAAAGAATTGGAAAACCAAGGACAGGAACGTATGAGAGACGCTGTGGCTCTGGGACGCAGTAGAATGCTTGAAGAGGTGTGAGGCGAAGTGGATAGCGAAACACTGAGATTGATTCAACAGTGTTTTTGGGATTATACTTTGGAAGAAGGATATATAGAGCAACAGATAGAAGCGCTGAGAAACGGGAGGATCGAAGATGAACGCTTTCTTGTGAGACTTCTCGAAAACCTCTCCTGGCATTCTCTTGTTAAAATAATCCCGAAAGAGAGGCTGCTCAAGTTCATCAATCACAGAATCTTAAGTCAAATCAGGTCAAAAAGAAGGAGAGAAAACCTTGAAAACGTTAAAAGCATTTTACTTGACCTTCCTTTACCCTTTTCAAGATGGGATAATATCACTGCTGAAAGAGCTCGACACGGCTTTCTATCTAACCGGTGGTACGGCATTAAGTAGAGGATACTTTAATCATCGCTTTTCCGACGACCTGGATTACTTTGTTAACGCCGATCCGGACTATTTACTGCTGGAATATCCGTGTCGAAGAGAAAGCCTTTCAGCAAGATATTAACAGAATATCCAAAGAGCTACTTGACGGAGTGAATAACACACTCTGTGAATAAAGACGGTGCCATGCCTCCCGGGCACAGCACCGTTCGGGGTTGGGGCTGCGTTAAATGCCTGTATCAGGCACAAATCTTACTGTTTTACCAGCTTGTCGAATCTCAATATCCCCACGCTGAACATGCAGGCGGCGAAGAGCAGCAGGATGAGGACATTCGGCATCACGGTGGACAGTGCCTCTCCCGCGTTCATCTTCTGTATTCCCGTAATAACCCAGTGCTGAGGGGCCAGAAAGGCCAGATTGTTCAGGAATTCGGGAAGGTACTCTCTTGGAACAAACAGGCCGCTGATCATGCCCGTCGGGAGGATGAACAGATTGGCCCAGGCCCAGAGGAGATTCGGCGTTTTGCACAGACGGGTGATCAGGACGCCAAAGCTCAGATTGACGAGGATGAAGGCTGCCAGGATCATCACCGTTCCCGCTATATTATTGATGAAGACCGGTGCCTTGATGAATAAGGACCCCAGGGTGAAGAGCACAACGGTCTGGACGGCAAATATGATGTACATGGCACTCATCAGTGACCCCGTGAGCTGCGAAGGAGTGTGTGGCGTTGAGTACATCCGGAACAGCAGGTTCTTTCTCCTGAGGTCGATCAGGTCCTGGGAGAGGAAGATGACCGAGAACATCATGAATATGATGACAAAACTGATAACCAGGTAACGGTTCGGGCCTCTTTCAGGTTGCAGGGTCTCATAGCTGATAAAATCCGACTGAAGAGTGTCGGGCTGCGGACTTCCCTGTAAACCCGCAAGGAGCTCCTTTTGAAGGATCGTTTTGACTATCCGGTTGACCCGATCCATAACGGGCCTTCCCGGAACACTGTCAACCCGGACTGTTTTCATGGATACATCCGCCCCTGCAAGCGCTTCTTCAAAAAAACCCTGAGGGATTGTCAGGACAATGGGGATTTGACGATTCTCAAACGCCTCTCTGGCTTCATCGGCATCATAAGACTTCAGGACATAATGTTCATCCTCATCCAGCGCTTCCACAAACTGCTCCGAGAGTCTGGTCTTTTCTTGATCGACGATGCCAAGTTCGATGACCTTTGTGTTCTCAACGGAGCCGGAAATATTGGCAATAACAAAGATAACGATAACCGGCATGGAAAAGACCCCCAGCAGGAGTTTGATATCTTTGGACAGCCGTTTGATAGTCGCCGTAATCAGTGAAATCTTCATCTTTATACCTCCTCTTTTTTCAGGAAAACGACCAGGCCGATCCCGGCCATTGCAAAGGAGATCAAAGCCACAAAGAGCCCTCTCCACATCATGTCATTCAACGGGTTTTTCAGAATCAATGCCTCGTAGAGCTTGAACAGGTTGTAATTTGGAATCATATTGGAAATAGTATCCGCCCCCGCAACCGTATCCGTGGGATAGGCGCCACCCCCGGCAAACAGAAAGATCATCAGGACAAATATGCTAATGAGGATACTGCTCTTATCGGTTCTGCAAAGGCCCATCAGCATGGTTTGAAATCCCGCGATCATGATGCCCTGCAGCGCCATCACGCTAAGTAACGGTACAACCGGGACTTTCAGATTCAGGATAAACCCGAAGACGATGGTATAGTAAAAGCAACACATGACAAATCCGATGAGAAATGTGGAGACGGCGTTGCCGAAAAAGAGTGTAAAACGGTTCGCGCCTGATGCATAGGCCCGCATGACAAGTTTTTTCTCCCTTTGAAGGACGATACCGGTTGAAAAGAAGAGACTGAATGAGATAAAAACCGATATCATGTAGATCTGCATGGATGACAGGGCCTTGGTTTCCTCAACGGGTCGTTGCTCAACATATTCGCCGGCTTGAATCCGGCTGATCTTGCGCTGCAGAGCTTCTATATTCTCATCTTCTTCTCCTTGTCCGATATTGGAGAGTTCACGTTGAATGGTGATACTCAGATTCGTGTCTGCCACAGCCTGAGATAAGAATTGTTGAACCATTTGTTTTTCGATGGTCTCGCCTCCCCGGTTCCGGTAGCTGATCATATA
>CAZVWW010000087.1:6132-9751 GCA_964631265.1 uncultured Thermotogaceae bacterium | reverse complement strand
AAAGATGATTATCAATAAGGCTGAAAAGGCTCTTAAAAAGCGGCTCGAAGAGAAAAAGAGAGCGTTAAAACAAAAAGCTGACACCATGATAGAAGACAATAAAAAAAAGATTGAGGGTTTCATCGAAGAACAGATAGCAGAGATCAGTTATTCGCATTTTATTGATTTTTAGCGTACAGTTAAAGTAAACTTCTCAATAAAAAGAAAAAACCGCTTTCTTATTGAAAGCGGTTTAAATGTATTAAAACTTGTACAAAAATGGTGGCGAGGGGCAGAATCGAACTGCCGACACGCGAATTTTCAGTCCGCTGCTCTACCGACTGAGCTACCGCGCCATCCATAGTGGTGGGAGCAGTAGGATTTGAACCTACGACCCTCTGCTTGTAAGGCAGATGCTCTCCCACTGAGCTATGCTCCCGAGCTGGCGCTCCCACGGGGGTTCGAACCCCGGTCTCCACCTTGAAAGGGTGATGTCCTAGACCGCTGGACGATGGGAGCCCTTTCTGTAATTCCTTCAACGCCGTATATATTACTATATCTGGGGCAATTTGTCAAGGGATGAATATTTCCGTTTATTTACAATCCAGCCAGTTGTTTGAAGTTGTTGAAAACAGTCGCATTGAGACCTCAGAATTCATGCTGTTCCAGGGCAATATTCCGTCTTTTTCGTTCGGCAAAGTAGTTCGTCCCCCAGATTCCGAGCAGTATCATGGCCGATCCGGCAATATGATACCAGTGGAACGGTTCATTCTTGATGAAGACGCCGGCAATGATCGATACAACCGTTGTGAGATTCCCGAAGACAGAACTCCTGCTCGCCGCGATTTTGGAGAGCATGAAATTCACAAAGAAGAAGGCCACAACAGAGGAGAGCGTCCCGAGATAGAGGATCGAAATCAGGGTGGGAAGTGACAGGAGCGGTTTAAAATAATTCACGACATCCCCTTTCAGACTCTGCTCGATCAATGCCAGTGAATTAAACAGGATCGTTCCGAACCACATCATGATATAGGTGATCTCGATCGGCTTGAAATTGAGCGAGGATTTCCGTGACTGAATATTGTAAAACCCCCCGGCTGTAACGGCGCCAAGCAGGAGCAGGAGCCCGAGGATATTGCCGGAGATGCTTGCCGTGCTCTTCATCAGTACGATCAGGGAGACACCGGCGACCGATGAGAGGATAAACAGCCACTGTTTCCAGTTCGCTTTTTCATCCAGAAAGAAGTAGGCGAAGATCGTTACGACAATGGGGATCAGCGAGATCATGATGCCTGCTTCCGAGGAGGTGGCAAACTTTAGCCCATAAGCCTCGAAGATGAAGTACATGCCCGGTTGCACAAGGGAGAGGACCAGTAATGAACTGATATTCTTTCCTTTGAGGTTTATCCTGATGATTCGCAGGGTCTTCAGAATTTGCAGCAGTATGGCAGCCGTCAGAAATCTGAAACCAAGCAGTTGAAAGGGGGTGATTCTCTCCAGGGCCGTTCTGCTGAAAAGAAAGGAAAAGCCAAAGATGATCGAGACACTCACCCCCGCCAGTATCGGTATTAGACTCAAAGAATCCTCTTGTGGTTTATTCATCCAATCGCCCCTCAATAAAGTTCGGTATTCAAATCATTTTCTGGATTATACCATTAATTCATCCCGATTTGAAGCCGTCCATGTGGTAAAATCTCTTAAACTGTAATCAGAGGTGAAGAAGATGCTGAATGTAGCTGTTCTTGTCAATACGCTCGCCGTTGTGGTGGGCAGTGTCTTTGGTTTAATGCTGAAAAGCAGGCTTAAAGACGAATTTAAAAAGATCATGTTTCAGGCTGTCGGGCTTGTGACGATTATCATTGGGGTTAAGATGGGTTTTGAGACCAACGAGTTTATCGTGGTGCTGGCTTCGCTGGCAGCAGGCGGGGTTATCGGACAGTGGTTCCAGATCGAGGAGAGAATCGGCCGGCTGGCCAACAGGATAGAGAAGAGCGAGGGAGAGACGCAGTTTGTGAAGGGGTTTGTCACGGCAACGGTCCTCTTTGTTGTGGGGCCCATGACGATACTGGGTTGTTTCAGTGCCGGAATTCAGGGGGATATGTCCCTGTTGCTCTTGAAATCGTCGTTGGATTTCATCGCCGCCATCATCCTCACGTCTCTGTACGGTCTCGGTGTGACTTTCTCGGCCCTGAGCGTCTATGTCATTCAGGGGCTGCTCGTCTCTTTCGCCAGCCAGTTGACCATCCTCTCCAAACCGGAGTATCTGAACGATTTTTCAGGTGTCGGGGGCGGTATTCTGCTAGCCCTTGGATTTCGGTTGACTGAGATAAAGGAGATTAAAGCGGGAAATCTGCTTCCTGCACTCGGCGTTGTGGTCTTCGTTGACTGGGGGCTGCTTCTCTTGACTTAGAACATGGCGCTTGAAAAACCCTCTCCGTAAACGGCTTTCACCGTTGAAACCGAGACAAAGGCATTCGGGTCGATTTCGTGGACCATCTTCATCACCTTGTGTTCCTCCCGTTTTCTGACAATCACGGAGATCACCTGTTTTTGGGATCTTGAATACCAACCGGTTCCGGTGTAGACGGTGATCCCTCTTCCGAGTTCTCCGTTGACACGATCGGCTATCAACTCAAATTTGTTTGAGATAATCGTGATCTGTATCGACTGTCTGTTACCCTGCAGATACTTATCCACAAAGTAAGAACTGATTCCCATGGCCACGATGCCGTATATGATCACCTCAAGTGAATTGTAGACGAGGAAGGAAGCGGATATGATCAACAGATTCACATAAAACGACAACCTTCCAACGGCAAGATGCGTTAATTTCTGCAGAAACATGGATATGATATCCGTGCCGCCGGTGCTGCCTCCCTGTGAGAAGACGATGCCGATTCCGAAGCCGGTTATAAATCCGCCTAAAAACAGCGAGAGCAACGGATCCTCAACGATCACTTGATTGGAAAACGGTTCCAGGGCCAACAGGATGCCCGACAATCCCAGGGAGGCATAAACTGTCTTTATCCCGAAATGAGCCCCTATCGATTTAATAGCCAGAACGATCAGGGCGATGTTCAACACGAAGTTCGACACACCAAAGGATATGCCCAAAGCATCACGCAACATAAGAGAGACACCCGCAATTCCTCCGGCAACGATCTGATGGGGAGCCCAGAAGAATATCCACCCGATGGCGTAGAGTAAGAGCCCGATTGTGATCAGAATATACTCTGAAGGATAAAATTTCTTTTTTTCCATCTCTTTCACCTCATTTTTTTCGCCTTGAAGAATAACATATTCTGTCGGGTTTTTAAAGAGGGGTGTTGAGATGTCTTTTTTGTTTGTAAGGATAGTTTTTTATGAGTGGCTGAAAAACTAAATAGGTCATGAGCCGGGGGACTCATGGCGGGTTTCTGGCTACACGCCGGGGACATGTAGCCAGCAGTAGGATGCGTTCGGTCATGTTGCCAGAGATTGATAAGGACGTTGCATTTCTCCTTTGTTCTCGCTCCGTCTCCCCGGGGCGGAGCGTCTATCCTGTAAACAGTCCCCTGGCTGTTTTCCTATTCTTCTTAGAGCACAGAATGAGATTCAAGGATATTAAATTATTAAAGTATATTTTGTGCTTTTCTCCATA
>CAZVWW010000087.1:0-6032 GCA_964631265.1 uncultured Thermotogaceae bacterium | reverse complement strand
GAATGAGATTCAAGGATATTAAATTATTAAAGTATATTTTGTGCTTTTCTCCATAAATCCTTTCTTTCCCAATCCAATATGATAATTTTTGATTATAGAATGAAATATTTTAATTTAGGACTTGACATTTCTCATTTTTTATGATAATATATCATTGTACTTGAAAATATCAAAAACAAAACAACTATTTAGGAGGAATGATTTCAATGTTCGAATTCAGAAAGAGATATTTTGAGTCTAAAAAGGATTTTTTGGCTGATAAAAAGCGTTCCCTTTTACAGAAACACCATCATATTAGTTTATTGGAGGTGAACAAATATGTTTAAGCTGTTTACGCAGATCGTCTTTGACAAAGATGAGAAAATCGACAAGAAGATTTTGGATAATGAGATCGAAAATGCAAAGGGTCAGTTCTTCTGGTCAGCCAGAATATAAACAAACATCTTAGAAGGGAGGAAAGCTTCATGTTTTACGACAGAATCAGAATCCACAAAAAGAGCCATCACAAGAGCGCCATCACAAGAGAGTATATGGATTGGTTTAAAGATATTCGATAAAAAAAAGGAGTTAAAAAGATGAGTGGTAACGGATTCAGATAGAAGGCGGATGATGAAAAATCACCGCCTTTTTTTATGTTATAATCGTCCGTAATCATTTAAGCAAAGGTGTTGAACTGATATGAAAGTTTTTCCGGATTGTATACCGTGCCATCTGCAGCAGACGAAGAGAGTTTTAGATTCTTTGAATATCGCAAACGAGGAGGCCTTTGAACTCTACAGAGAAGTATGTGCCAAATATGCAGAGATGGATACCGATATCACACCGGTTGAGATGGCCGATCTTCTGTACACAACGGTGGAGGAAAAAACAGGTGTTGCGGATGTTTTTAAGAAGGAAAAGAAGCAGGCCAACGATATGGCCCTTAATGTGGTTGACCTGATCAAACAGGACCCGAGAAGCGCTACCTGGCCCTTAAAACTCTATGCAAAGCTTTCTTCACTCGGTAATCAGATCGATCTGGGAGCTCATGATGTTGATCTCGGGAATTTCGAAAAAGATATTATCAACAACGCCTTTAAACTCGATTTCAAACTGGATTCGTTTAACGATTTCAAAGACAGGATGAATGATGCAGGGAGCATTCTCTATATTTTGGATAATGCCGGAGAGATCGTCTTTGATAAACTCTTTATGGAGCAGATCTTAAAGGAATATCCCGGTAAAAAGATCTTTGCGGCGGTGAGAGGCCGAAAGATCCTGAACGATGTCACAACAGAGGATGCAGCGTACGTCGGCCTTGATAGGTTGGTCAACGTTATCAATTCCGGCAGCCCCTATCCCGGCATTGTCCTTGAAAAGTCAAATGACCAGATGAAGAAGGTCTTCGAAGAAACCGATCTCATCGTATCAAAGGGGCAGGGCAATTTCGAAGGTCTGTCCGCCAATGCCTCTGAAAAAATCTTCTTCTGCCTGATGGTCAAATGCGATACGATCTCGAAGTATATCGGGGTTGAAAAAGGATCAACGATCTTTTCAAACAAGGTGCTTTAGTCTTGTTTGTGCTTCATCTTGGATAACTCATCACGAAGTTTGGCAGCATCTTCAAAACGCAGATCTCTGGCTGCCTTTTTCATCTCTTCTTCAAGCAACTCCATATAGGTTTCCGTTTCCATATCTTCAGCGACTTTAAGCAGGTTCTGGGTCTTTTCGCTGATCCCCTCGTACGCTTCCTCTTCTTCCTGTCTGAACTGAGCAAACATATCCTGATCCAGCGCCTTTTTAATGGTCTGCGGGGTAATGCCGTGCTTTTTGTTGTATTCAAGTTGAATGGCCCGCCGTCTGTTGGTCTCCTCGATCGTCCGTTTCATGGCCGGAGTCACCTTATCGGCATACATGAGGACTTTCCCGTGAACATTTCTCGCCGCACGGCCAACGATCTGGATGAGTGTTGTATCCGTTCTTAAAAACCCCTCCCGGTCGGCGTCCAGGATGGCCACCAGCGATACCTCCGGCAGGTCGAGACCTTCTCTGAGCAGGTTGATGCCGACAACAACCTCAATCTCCCCGCCTCTCAGTTTTTTTAATACATCCACCCGGTCGACCGTTCCGAGTTCAGAGTGGAGATAAAGGGATCGGACACCGAGTTCCTGAAGATAATCACTCAGTCTTTCAGCCATGGATTTGGTAAGGGTTAAGACAATCACCCGCTCGTTGTTCTCTTTCCTCTTCTGGATCTCATCGAGGAGGTTGTCCACCTGATTCTCTGCCTTCCGAACCTCAATCTCCGGGTCAACCAGACCAGTGGGTCTGATGATCTGCTGTATGATCTGATTCGAGTGTTCTTTTTCATAATCTCCGGGTGTCGCGGAGGTGTAAACGAACTGGTTAATCTGCCGCTCAAATTCCTCAAATCGGAGCGGTCTGTTGTCAAATGCGGAGGGGAGTCGGAAACCGTATTCAACGAGGTTCTTCTTTCTGGAGATGTCGCCCCGGTACATGGATCGGATCTGCGGGATGGCAATGTGGGATTCATCCACTATCGTGACAAAATCGTTGTCAAAGTAGTTCAGAAGGGTCCACGGCGGTTCACCTTCGCGTCTCATATCAAAGTGTCTGGAATAGTTCTCAATTCCCTGGCAATACCCCACTTCCTGAAGCATCTCAAGGTCCTGTTTGGTCCGCTGTTCAAGTCGCTGTGCCTCGAGCAGTTTATTCTCGCTCTTGAATTTTCTCAGCTGCTGATCCAGCTCTTCTTCGATGGTATGAATGGCCTGTTTGATCTTGTCTTCTGTTGTGATATATTCTGTTGCCGGATAGATGGTGATCTTGTCCAGGTTCTCGATCGTGTTTCGGGTAACCGGATCGAAGGTGTATATTCGATCGACCTCGTCATCAAAGAACTCCACTCGTATGCCAATATCATCATAACCGGGGAAGACCTCAAGGATCTCTCCCTTGATTCTGAACGCCCCCCCTTTGAACATCTCTTCCGATCGCTCGTACTGTAATTCAGCCAGCCGCATTGAGAGTTTTCTTCTTGGCAGTATCGCCCCTTTTTCAATGACAAGGTTGGTTTTCTTGAAGTCCTCCGGGTTCCCTGATGCATAGATGCAGGACACACTGGCCACCACGATGACATCCCGCCGGGTGCTGACGGTTTTAAGAACGGAGAGTCTCATTCTTTCAATGATCTCGTTGATCTGGGTTTCTTTCTCGACATAGACATCCCTTTTGGGGATATACGCCTCCGGTTGATAGTAGTCGTAATAACTGATGAAGAATTCAACTCTGTTTTCCGGAAAGAACTCTTTAAACTCTCGATAAAGCTGAGCCGCAAGTGTTTTATTGGGGGACATAATCAACGCCTGTCGCTGCAGACGTTGTATCACATGGGCCATGGTAAAGGTCTTGCCCGAACCCGTCACGCCCAGGAGGGTCTGATGACGGTTGCCTTCCTGTATGGATTTGACCAGATTATCAATGGCCTGGGGCTGATCGCCCGAGGGTTCGTAATTGCTATGCAGCTTATACTCCACTTTTTTTAATCAACTCCCAGTATTTGTCCAGCTCTTTTAACGCCAGTTGTTCAAACTCAGCAGAATCGTCCTCGATCCGCTTCTCCATCTGTCGGAACCGTCTGATAAACTTATCGGTGGCCTTTCTCAGGGCCATCTCCGGGTCAATCTTCAAAAACCTCGCCACGTTGACAACCGCAAAGAGCAGATCACCAAACTCTTCTTCAATGGCTGAATCTGATTCTGTCTTTTTACTGTCGCCCGGTATCTTTTCTCTTTTTTGGGCAGTAACCGATTTTCCGATCTCGATCTCCGCCTTGAGTTCGCTGAGTTCCTCTTCGATCTTTTCCATTGCCTGTTCCGTCTTTTCCCAGTCAAATCCGACCTCTGCTGCGTTTTCCTGCACACGTCTCGCCATGCTCAATGATGGCAGGGCCTTGTTGATCTTACCGATTCTCGACTCCGCTTTTTTTCCCTTTTCAGCTGCCTTGATATCCTCCCATTGTTTATAGGAGTACGTGTACTTGTTCTTATCCTTGAAGACGTGGGGATGTCGCCGGATCATCTTGTCGTTGATCATCTTCAGGACATCGTAGATATCGAATGCGTCGTTTTCAGAGCCGATCTGGCTGTGAAAGATTGTTTGAAGCAGCAGATCGCCCAATTCGCCTTTCAACTCCTCTGTGTCGTTGTTATCAATCGCTTCTGCAACTTCATAGGCCTCTTCGATCGCATAAGGCTTCAGAGACTTGTGGGTCTGTTTTTTGTCCCATTCACATCCCCCTTCGCCCCGTAAGGCCTCCATGATATCGAGCAGTCTTTCAAACTCGTTCTTTGTCATCTTTTTACTGTGCACGCTTAGACTCTCCTCTTGAACAACACAATCTGAATCCTGTCGGAGACATTTTCCGCCTGATCGGCAATATCGGCAATCTTCTTGACGAGTTTTTGCAGCTGAAGTTTATGGGCCAGTTCAATCTTTTCATTACGGAAGAGTTTTCTGACAAGATCCTTTTCAAGTGTATCGCCCTCGTTTTCGAGTCTTTCAGTCTTTTTAATCTCTTCATTGGCAATATCCAAATCATCAAACATGGCCTTGGCCGCTTCTGCTACAGCTTTATAGGTCTCCAGTGATTTCCTGGCGAGTACAACCAGATCCGAGATAAATTCCTTTGGGATATCGATATTCTCCAGTTCTATGAGGTCCCCCGTTGACTCAGCCTTATTCGCAACGATGTCGATCGATTCCGCAATACCCAGGAGATCTCCTCTGAAATTCGGCAGGAAGGCCCCGAGGTACATCTCTGTCTCCATTTCACGTCTCTTGCTATCTGCTTCACTCTCCGCCTTCCTGAGCTTATCAGCCATCTCTTCGACCGTGGAACGGTCTCTTTCATACTCCCGGATCATCTCTATCAACGTTTCAACTGCCCCTTCAACGGCTTTCATATGGACCTCGAACATGTTGATGATCTTGATTTCCTTTTTTCCAAAAAATTGCATCAATTAGCCTCCCCTTTTTTTCAAGCCTATTGGTTCGTCAGTTCAGGAAAATAATCCCTGAGATATTTTCCCGTATACGAATTTTCCACTTTAAAAATGCCTTCCGCAGGACCGGCAAACAATAGATTGCCTCCTTTGTTTCCACCTTCGGGACCGAGATCGATGATCCAGTCCGCGTTTTTAATGACATCAAGATTGTGTTCGATGACGATGCAGGTATTTCCCCTTTCAACGAGTCTTTCAAGGACTTCCAGAAGTTTTCTGACATCCTCAAAATGAAGGCCGGTTGTCGGTTCATCAAGGATGTAAACTGTTTCCCCCGTTGACCGTTTCCTCAATTCAGAGGCGATCTTGATTCTCTGAGCTTCTCCTCCGGATAGTGTTGTGGCGGGTTGTCCGAGCTTGATGTAACCAAGCCCCACATCCTGAAGAATCGTTAATGTGTCGTTTATCTTACTGATGTTCTTGAAGAATGCCTGTGCCTCGTCAACCGTCATTTCAAGTACGTCGGAGATATTCCTGTCCCTGTATTTCACTTCAAGGGTCTCCCGGTTGAAACGCTTCCCCTTACAGACCTCGCAATCGACATAAACATCCGGAAGAAAATGCATCTCAATCTTGACCTGTCCCTGTCCATCGCAGGCTTCGCATCTTCCGCCCTTTACATTAAAGCTGAATCGGCCCTTTTTATACCCTCTTGAGCGGGCTTCAGGGGTCTTGGCGAACAGATCCCGTATATGATCGAAGACCTTGGTATATGTGGCGGCGTTACTTCTCGGTGTTCTTCCGATCGGGGACTGATCCAGATCGATAACCTTGTCGATATGTTCCATCCCTTCAATGGAGCGATGTTCTCCGATCACATCCTTTGATCTGTAAACATGTCTTTTGAGAAGCGGGTACAGGGTCTCATTGATGAGAGAAGACTTTCCGGAGCCGGAGACACCGGTTACACAGATAAATGAACCGAGCGGGAAACTCACATCGATATCCTTTAGATTGTTCTGCCTGGCT
>CAZVWW010000086.1:0-9879 GCA_964631265.1 uncultured Thermotogaceae bacterium | reverse complement strand
GGACAGGTCCCTTGATTACGAATTCATAATCAAGGGACCTGTCCCCCTGATTTTTCGGGAACGTACCGGCATGTTATAATGCTTTAGTAAAAAAAGCAGGGTGATCTTTTTGAACAAGGACAACAAATACGAAGAAATCATTAACTTTCAGCAAAATCTTGACAGAAAAACCTTCTTAAACCAGGCGGAGAAAAGATGTGCCGGAGTCGATTCTCCTCTTCCCATCGGATTTGGACAGACCATATCCCAGCCGTCACTGGTGGCAAACATGACTTACTGGCTTGAACCGGACCCGGCATTAACAGTGTTGGAGATAGGCACCGGCAGCGGTTATCAAACTGCCTTCCTGGCTGAATTTTTTGCCAGGGTCTACACCGTTGAAAGAATCCCCAATCTGTCGAAAAAGGCCCAAACAACACTTGATTATCTCGGTTATGATAATATTGAGTTTAATACCGGGGATGGAACAACCGGCTGGCCTGAAAACGCCCCCTATGACAGAATAATCGTCACTGCCGCTGCAAGTAGCGTACCTGAACCGTTAAAATCACAGTTAAAGGTCAGCGGACTATTGTTGATACCGGTCGGGGGAACGAATTATCAAAAACTAACCAAAATCAAGAAGACGGACACTGAGAATTTTGAGAGCGAGGTCCTCGAATACGTCCGATTTGTTGAACTGGTTGGAGATAATGGATGGCAATAATAACTTGCAGATTTCACAGACTTGTGGTATGATGTGATTAGTTTACCGAAGTAAAAGGTGATTGTTTTGCAAGTTAGGCTAATTTACATATACACCGTTATAACCATAACCATGCAGGGGATCATGAGAACAGACCTCAATCTCTTTTTCAGGGAAGCAGGACTGACCAATGTGGAGGTCGGCAATATCATGTCCGCTTCACTATGGGGAGCTGCCATTCTCGGGCTTGTGGTCAGCATACTGGCGGATATCCTCGGAAGAAAGCGCATGCTGCTCGCCTCGATCGTCTTCTTTCCCCTCGCCAATCTCGGCATGATCATGACAGACCAGATGCCTCTTTTGCTGCTTTTTTCATTCGTCAAGGGCGGATTCATGGTTGTCGGCTTCACAGTCGTCCAGGCGATGGTTGTGGATCTAACCGCTTCAAAAGATCGGGCCAGGGTTGTCGGTATCAACTTCGGTCTGCTGATGGCAAGCGGGGTACTGGGAAACTTCCTCGGCGGTGTCTTTGGTGATTTCCTGGGTCTGAAAGAGGCCCTGATCATCGCGATCATCGGCTATTTCTTCGGGATGATCCCGCTCCTCATCATGAAAGAGGGATTCAAGGGCAGCTCACTGAAATCGATATTCAACATCACCGAATTTAAACACGAACAAAAGGTCATCGTGCTCTTTCATTTCATGACGACCATTACAATCGGCTTTGGTGCCGGTCTTTTCATCCATTTCGGTAATCTGATATTCAAGGACCTTTTCAGCATGACCCCGCTGGCAATCGGGATAGCCCTATCAATAGCCCAGCTCGGAACGGCATTCGGGAGCGCGCTTTCCCATAAATTCGGCCTCTGGTTCGGCCCGTTAAAATTCAAGATGATCACACAGACGCTGGTTGTGCCACTGATCGTAGCGATGGCCTTTGTCAGAAACCCGATCATCTTCGTCATCATCTATGCGATGCGATTTGTCCTGATGAACAGCAGCAATCCGATCATCAACACCATCATTAACTCCTATGTCCCCCAGGACAAGATATCTACCCTGGCGGGGATCAACTCTCTGCTGAACAACTCGGTCCGGGCCGTTGCCGCAATGATGTTCGGCTTCATCGTCGGCAAGAGTATCGACGGATATACCACACTGTTTATCATCAGCGCCATTTTCTACGGCATCAACATCCTCATCTCATATCTGATGTACAAACGCTATCGCAATGACCCGAAGATCAAGGAGCTATACGCCATTACAAATTAACCCCTTCAGTCAAAGCGAGCTTTATATTACATCAGGTTTTATTGATGAAGTACCTCTTTGTCCAAACGTCCCAGATACCTCTCGATAGCTTTTCTCAAGCGCTTAATTGAGACCGGTTTGGAAAGATAATCGTTCATACCGAGTGTCAGACATTCTTCCCTCTCACCTTCCATCGCCTTGGCCGTCAGCGCTACTATCGGTACTTCTCCGTCCTCCAGTCTAATCATGGTTGTTGCCTGATAACCATCCAAAACAGGCATGACAAGATCCATTAAAATGAGATCCGGGTTTTCCCTTTTAAACAATTTATAAGCCTCACGTCCATTTTCCGCCTCAATTGTTTTAATATTATCCAAATAATTTCCAATCATGGTTTTTATAAATAACATGTTTTCTTTGTTGTCTTCTACGATGAGTATCTTCTTTTCCTGAATAAGCCGCTTTGATTGAGACTTCGTTAATGGTCTTTCAGAATCACCTGAGTTGGATTCTTTCGCTTCAAAAAATGGTAATTCCAATTCAAACGAGAATTGGGTTCCCACATTTCTCGTACTTTCAACATCCAGTGTGCTCCCCATCTTCTCAAGTAGTCTATTTGAGATTGACAATCCCAAACCGGTACCCCCGAATCTTTTCGTGGAAGACATATTCTCCTGATGGAATGCTTCAAACACTATTTTTAAGTTCTCCTTTTTTATCCCAATCCCTGTGTCTTTAACCATGAAAAGAAGCTTGACCTTTTTATTCTCATTGTCAACCGCCAGTCTTTTCACTGTTAATTCAACACTGCCCTGGTCTGTGAATTTGACAGCATTTGAGAGTAAATTCAGAAGAATCTGCTTTAATCTTATATCGTCAACCTCCACAAAATCAGGAATTGAACAGGATATCTTTTTTTGTATATCCAGTCCCTTTTGCTCTGCCCTAACGGTAACGATGTCCAGCGTATTTCCTAAAAGTTCTCTAATGTTTCTCTTTCGAATATTTAATGCCATCTTGTCAGCTTCAATCTTGGAGAGATCAAGTATGTCATTTATGATTTCCATAAGGGAATTTGCACTTTTGATGATTATATCTATAAAACTCTGCTGATCTTCATCCAATTTAGTATCCCGAACGATCTCAGAAAACCCGAGAATCCCATTTAAGGGCGTCCTGATTTCATGGCTCATATTGGAAAGAAATTCGGATTTAGCCTGATTTGCCCTCCTGGCCTCTTTTTCACTTTCTTTGAGCTCCTCGTTCATGGCAACAATCTCCTGATTTTGAGCCTTCAACTCTTCACTCTGCTGTTTCAACCTTTCTTCCGACAACCTGCTTTCCACAATCAGACCTATCAGTTCAGCTGAGGTGTGTATCTTTTTCTTGGCCATTTTTACAATATATTCCGGCCTCTTCTGATAATCCCTTTGTTGTTTCATCAGTTCTTGTTCTGTTAGATTGAATTCTTCAGCCAGTTTCTTTATTGTCTCTTTGTCCTCTGGCGGATTACCGTATCCGACGCTTATGACACCAACAGGTTTCCCATAGGCAAATATCGGAATAGAGTAGAGATTGATCGCTCCCACACATCGTTCATCCACAACCTGGCCGGATTCCAAAGCCCTCCTGGAACAATCCCAACAGCTGTCATGGCATTTCCAGTGTCCGGATTCAAGCGCGACACGATTTGTCACGTCACCACACAATCGCCTCGAAGCGCTGTCCAAAGTTTGACACCATCCGGAAGAAAACATGCCGATAGCGTAATCTCCGTTTTTCTCATAAACGGCAACGGAGGTCTCAAGAAGGTCTATGGCATCAACGGCTACCTTTCTCAAAGTCTCTTTACCGACATGATCCAAAATGGTTCTGTTGGTGTTCAGTTCTGTCAAATCACCATAAAAGGAGGTGGGCTGTTCCCCTTTCTGATGATCCTGAACACTCCGATGGAGCATCCATTTGATCTTTTCCAGTTCGTTTTGCGGCTTATTCTTTTCCATTTATTCTTTTCCCCCCGTTCTGGTTTTTTTCTCCCGTTTCAAGATAGCGGTTCACAATCTCTATTATACTCTTCATTGAGACGGGTTTTGATAGATAATCGTTCATATCCGATGAAAGCACTTTCTCCTTCTCATCTTCGGTTGCTCTGGCCGTCAATGCTATTATGGGAACCTTTGAATCATAGTCTCTAATCAACTCGGTCGTTTCATAACCACTCATGTCCGGCATCATGATATCCATGAAAACCAAATCGGGATTCTGCTGCGTGAAGAAAAGGACTCCCTCACTTCCATTTTGAGCTTTGAGAATTTCGGCATTAGGATAAGTTGATTTGATCGTAATTTCGACTAAATCCATATCTGTTTCTCTGTCCTCAACCATAAGAATCTTGAGCTTTCCGGGGGAATTGGAGGGTTTATTGCCCCCCGTTTCTTTCATGTTATCAAATGAGTCATCCATATAGGGGATCTCAAGATTGAAATAAAAGGTACTACCCTGTCCCTCAACACTATCAATTTTTAATTGCGTGTTCATTTTCTTAAGGAGTTCCTTTGTGATTGCAAGTCCGAGGCCGGTTCCGCCGAACTGCTTGGTTATCATGCTGCTTTCCTGGTTGAAGGCTTCGGTAATCTTATGGATGTTCTCTTTTTTTATACCAATACCGGAATCTTCAACCATAAAAAGCAGATTAGCCGTCTTCTTTTTTCGATTGATTCTCTCCTGCTCAACAATCAATTTCACACTCCCCTTTTCCGTAAATTTCACGGCATTACTAAGAAGATTCAGGAGTATCTGTCTCAACCGGAGCGGGTCAACGTATCCATAACGGGGAACAGCAGGCGAAACCTTCTTATAGAGCTGTATTCCCTTAACACACTTATGTTTAACCAGTTCCACAGAAGTTTCGATAAGCTTTCTCAGTTCTGTTTTCTCGGGAGAGAGCTCAAGCTTTCCCGCCTCTATCTTGGATAAATCAAGAATATCATTTATGAGACCCATCAACGTCTCAGCTGAATTGACGATGATATCCATGTAATGCCTTTGATCGTCATCCAAATCAGTCTCTTTTAAGATTTCACAAAAACCGATAACCCCGTTAAGCGGTGTTCTAATCTCATGATTCATATTGGCCAGAAACTCACTCTTTGCCCGGCTTGCCTCCTCTGCCCGTATTTTCGACTCTTTCAGTTCCGTGATGTCCATAATAATTCCGAGAGCGCTGAGCGGTTTTTCGGATTTGCCCTTCCTGACCGTCCTACCCATCGCCTTAAACCATTTATAGCGCCCGTCTTTGCATCTCAACCTGAACTCTTCTGGTTTTAACTGAACGCTGCCTGGATATTCAATTATTCGGGGCAAAATATTCGTTTTGTCTTCTGGATGGAACAGTTCAAGCCAGTCTTTCATTGTGTTTCCAATCTCTTCGGGCTTGTATCCGAGCACTCTATAAACTGACTGGCTGAAAAAGGTATAATCGGTTTTTAAGTCCCATTCCCAGAATCCGGTATTGCCAATTTCCATCGCCAGTTCCAATTTTGACTGTTTTTTCTCAATTTCTTTTTCTCTCCTCCGCCATTCTGTTATATCCTTTATCGCAACCAATAACAAATGATTTTCTTCATCGTATATATTGGCATTCACGGAAATATCCATGGTCTGTTCACGGGGCAGTCTAATCGTATACTCTGCATATCCTCTTCCTTGTTTAATTGTTTCTTCAAGCCCTGTTTTTGAAAACCTTTTGTCTTCTTCTCTGAGGAAGTCCATGATATTCTGGTCATGCAATCTGTGTTTGCTAATACCAACCATGTCACTTAGACGGTGATTGACCGCTTTGACATTACCGTCAGCATCAATAATGATCAACCCTTCGTTTGATTGCTCAAAAACATTACTGCTCAGTTTTAGAGACTGTTGCTTCTGTAGAAATAAACCAACAGTATCTGCAAATATGGAAGCCTCATTTTGGTTTTTCAGTTGTTTTCCTTTTGAAAAAAGGAGTGTGAAATCTCCAAGAATCTCCTCATCACCGTTGATTCTGATTACATAGATCGCTCCTATATTGAAGCATTTCTCCAGTGTCATTATAAGCGGTTTCGGGAGCCTGTTTTTTGTAAAGTCATGGAGTCGTTCGTATCGTTTGAGATTACTTGACTTCAACATCTCTGTTCTCTCGGGAATCCTTCCCCAGACTCTGTTGACGGGATTAAACCCCAGCTTTTGTGAAATTTCACTTATTCTGTTTGAAATACCGGCAACAGCCATGGTTTTGGTTTTATCTGTATTTTGAATGAAGAGATTAACAGAAACAAAGGCAGCTCCTGTGATCTTCTTCATTTTTTCTGCTATTGCCTTATAATCTGTCTTTCCGGTTTCAGTTCTCAGCAAACTTTGTGAAAAGTTAAATAGGTTTTTTTCGTGTTCCATCAATCTCTTTTCCTGAGTAATATCTGAAAACAAGGTTGTAAAATAGCCCCGTTCGCTTGAAAAGGCCTCAATCTTAAAGAATCTGTCCAGGGGTAGAGAATATTGCTTGAATTGTCTGTTATCGCCATTTTGAGCAATCTTTCCGAAGTAGCCGATCCAGTCAAACGAATCATCTTTTATCTCGGGAAGAACTTCTGTTACACGTCTTCCAAGTATCTCTGCCCTCTTTAAGCCTGATAACTCTTCAAAGGCACGATTCAAAGAGATAAAAACGTAATCGCAGGGAACGCCATTCTCATCATATATCATTTTATGCCTTGCAAAGCCCAAACTTGATCTTTCCATCAATTTCTCAATCTGCATATTGTACCAAGGCCCCCCAGTAAGTCAGTTAGGTAGTGTGATGATCTCATAATTATTAGAACAGTCACTTTTCTCGCTTGTTCTGGTTTCTTATTGATTTGTGAACGAATTTAGCCACAACGTACTATCATTTGTTAACTATCATAATAGGTCCTGCTAATCCTTGTATTATCAAGATATCTTTGAAGAGTGGATCTTAACTGGTGGATAGAAACCGGTTTGGAAAGGTAATCGTTCATGCCGTAGTCGAGACATTTCGCCTTGTCATCTTTCAATACTTTTGCCGTTAAAGCCACAATGGGGACTTCTTTGTTTTCCTGTCTTATCAAAGCGGTTGCCTGGTATCCGTCCATATCCGGCATGACGATGTCCATGAAGATGAGATCCGGGTGGTGTTCGCGGTATAAGTCGTAGGCCTCTCTGCCGTTTATAGCTTCAAGGATATGCATATCAGGGGATAAAAGCTTGAAAACGGTCTTCACAAAGTTCATGTTGATATCGTCGTCTTCAGCGATCAGTATCTTTTTATTTTTAAACGTTCTTTTTTGAACACGGCTATCTCCTTTTGCTTTTTTGAAGGAAGGGCATTTTGCATCTTCATAGGGAACACTCAACTCAAAAGAAAAACAACTGCCTTCACCGTAAACGCTGTGGATTTTTAATTCACTTCCCATCTTCTTAAGTAGACGATTCACTATCGTCAGTCCAAGTCCCGTCCCTCCATAACTTCTTGTTGTGGACATATCAAGCTGTGTAAAGGCGTTTAAGATATAACCCTGATCGGATTCTTTGATGCCGATTCCCGTGTCGCTGACTGAAAAGAGCAGATCTGCCTCTCCCTTTTCTTCGTCAATATTGAGCGCTTCGATTTTGACTTCGATCCGGCCCTTGTCGGTGAATTTCACGGCATTGCTCAAGAGATTCAAAAAAATCTGTTTCAATCTCGCCGGATCGATCTTGATATACTCGGGGCAATCCTCTGAAAGGTTCATCGAGAGCGTGATGTCTTTCTCGGCAGCCTGAAGATCAAAATATTCAAGCGTCTTTCCTATAGTCTTTTCGAGGCTGGTTTTAACCGGAGTTATTTCTGCTTTATCCGCTTCGAGTTCGGTTAAATTCAAAATATCGCTGATAATGTCCAGAAGCTTTTCTGCGGAAATGAGAATTGTGTTCAAGTACTCCGTTTGGATTTCATTCAGTCCGGTCTTTCTCAAGATTTCACCGAAACCGATAACCCCGTTCAGCGGCGTCCGTAATTCATGGCTCATAGTGGCCAGGAATTCACTCTTCGCTCTGTTAGAGGTTTCAGCCAGCTCCTTTGCCCGGATTAATTCGTGCTCTGTCTCTTTTTGTTTTGTAATTACTTCGGTGTAGAGGATAATACCGCCAATCGAGTCATCCGACTGATACCACGGCCGGCATTCCCAGCTGGTATAATCTGTGGAGCCATCTTTTCTGATGAAAAAGTCCTCCTCGGCTCTAATGATCTCACCTTGAAGGGCTCGCTGATGCACGTTCCGCCATTTCTCCGGGATGTCCGGAAAAACGTCGTAATGATGCTTCCCGATAATATCTTTTTCCTTCACCTGATAATCATTCAAAAACCGCTCACTGGCAAAGATGAAATGGAGATCTTTATCAAAGACAGCAATGGCATTGGGATCATGTTGTATAACATAGGACATTAGATCCTTCCAATGTAGGATATCCTCCTGAGCTCTCTTTCTCTCTGTTATCTCTGTCAGATCCCCCACAATCCTGATCAGTTCGCCATCATGCTTAATCGGTTTGAGATTGATCTGCCAGATTCCTCCCTCGTTCTGGAACATCGAGCTTTCCTCGTAAGTGATTGTTTTATTTTCTGTCAGACATTGCTCACATTTTTTTACTATTCTTTCCCCAATTTTCTTACCAAAAATGTCAACAGGGATATTTTCCTTCATGCTCTCACTGGATAAGCCGGTGACAACTTCCAACGACCGGTTCATTTTTTCAAGTCTTAACGAGCCGTCCTTCGTTACCTTTATGAGGAATATATTGGTTTGGATGTTGTCTATGATGGTCTCATATTGCCTTAAAAGCGTTTCATCATCTTTGCTACCCATTGTTAGACAATACCCCCTCTTTTGTCTTTTCATTATACACTTTATAAAGAAAGATTTCAATGGCACACTCAATTCATTAATTTACTTTAAAGAATCATCCGCTTGATATGACAAAGAGCCTTTTTCACTTTCTGATTTTGTTTCCTTCCATCCTTTGTTCTATTTCAGACGCTTGAGTGCAAGTTTTACGTGTTCTGATATATGTTATAATAAGGCCTGATGAATAACTCGAATCACTCCCTTAGACCTCGCTCCAGGTCCCCCGGCCTGGAGCGAAAAAACAACCAAACAGCAACCCTTGGTTGTTTTCCGGTCATCTACTGAAATCAAGGGACCTGCCCCCCTGATTTCTCCGGGAACCCAACGTAAGCTTTTTTAACAAAACCTTCGGAAGACCCTGCATAGACATCCAAATCAACAGCTGTCGCCTATGATCAGAGGTTGAATATCACAACCCTATAAAGATTCGGAAAATACCCTGGAGGGTATTTGTTTCATTTTCCGCTCCAGCCCAGGGGAGTCGGAGCGAGATTCGAGCGAGTGATATGGGTTATTCAGCAAGTCCTACTAATAGTCTAATAACTCAAGTTGTGCGTGAATGTAACGAATTGATTTACAATCTGGAATAGCTGACCTTGTGTGCCTTTTTTTAAGGAGGGTTTAGGGACTTGGGTCTAGTGGCTAAAAAACAAGCCACAATAGTGAATAAGAACCGCTGTTAAATATACCGTAATAATGACACATAACTTGAGTAATAATACTCGAATGATAAAGAAGTTGATCAAATGAATCGGTACGATTTTATTGCAGATTACTATGACACACTGCTCTCTAAGCTTGAAAAATAGACTCTGAGAAGTCTCAGAGAGAGATTTGTTCCCGGGATAGAAGGAAAAACTCTCGATCTCGCTGCGGGTACTGGCAACAACTTTGAATTTTATCCGCCTTCTTCAACCTGTTTTTATTTTAAGAAACCAAAGGCATCGGAAAAAAAGACAAAAATGATAGAATAAAGAAAAGGCTGCTCAAAAAGGAAGTGAAACA
>CAZVWW010000085.1:0-9943 GCA_964631265.1 uncultured Thermotogaceae bacterium | reverse complement strand
TTTGTGGGAATTACGATCCCGAGCATCATTCTGAAAATTGTGGTCTTTCCGGCCCCGTTGGGGCCCAAAAGACCGACAATCTCGTTGGAGGTGACGTCTAAGTCCGCCCCTCTCACGACTTCTCTCTTTCCAAACCTTTTAACCAGTCCCAGACATTCCAGTTTGTTCGACTGTTTCAACTCAGAATTCCGCCTGTGAGTTTGCATACTGGATAAAGTTTTCTGTCAAATCAAAGGCATCATTCACAAATACGGCCACTTTGCTCGTCAGGAGTATATCGATGTTGTTGATCTGAGCGTAGTCATTGGCCAGTTCCAATAGCTTCTGATTGACCTGTTCAAATTTACCGGTGTATTTCTCCTGAAGCTGATTGGTATATTTATCTCTTTGAAGCTGATATTCATTGACTTTAAGCTGATAGCCCTTGGTCTGTTCCTCTCCGGAATTCTTCAATCTCATAATCTCGTCCTCCAGAGGTTTTAAAAGGCTGTTGTAGTATTCTGCATCCGCCTGATATTCCTCCATCAGTGATTTCGATTCGACGAACTCCTGGCCCGCTACTTCAAAATCAATAAATGCTATCACCGGCGAATTGGTTGAAGCAGTCTGAGGTGTTCCGGCAACAGCTACCATCGTGATAAGAATCAAACTGAAAAGTGTCAAAAATGCTTTCTTTCTCATAAAATGCCCTCCTGTGAAAATTAAAATTATTCCTGTAATGTTATGAACGGTCTTATTGTTTCGAGTGTCTTTTCTCCTATACCGTTGACTTCAGTGATTGCCTCGTAATCTTCGAACACGCCTTTTTTGTCGCGATAATCGACGATTCTTTGCGCTTTCACCGGACCAATCGAGGGAAGTTGCTCGAGTTGCCCCTTTCCGGCTTTGTTGATGGCAATCTTAGGACTCTGCGCTTTTTCAGGCCTTTTCGTGCCGCTTCCTGAAACCATTATCCTGTCCCGCAGCCTCTCATACGTTGCCGGTCCAATACCGGATACTGACGTTATCTGTTCTTTACTGCTGAATAGACCTTCCCGCTCACGATGTTTAACAATTGCCTCCGCTTTGGCAGGCCCGATACCGTCAAGCAATTGAAGTGCCATCTTCGATGCGTTGTTGATATCGATTGGTCCGGTGTTTGCCTCTTCTATCTGATCCTGAACAACCTTTTCAGACGATCTGACAGTTGAAATTCTGATATCTTTGACGCTGAACAATATGCCAACCAAAAAGACGGTTAGTATGACAATAAAGACCCCTTTTTCCAGTCTGCTCAACGCCTCTGTCACTCCCGAAACTATTCCAATGACATATAAAAGGGATAATGCGCCTGATCCCCTTTGTATACCGAAACTTCAAGTTCCTCGTGTTCCTGCTCGAGTTTCTCTTTTATCCTCTCAACAAATGCTTTATCGACATCTCTTCCATAAAAGATGGTCAGTATTTCATATTCTTCCAAAACAAGGTTTTCAAGGCCATTTATGATCGTTTCCTCAAGTGAATTAGAGTGTAATATCAATTTTTTCCCGGCAAAAAAGAGATATTCTCCCTCGGCTATCTTTTGATCGCCAATCTCGGAGTCTCTCACGGCCTTTGTAACGGATATCGAGACCACTTCTTCACAGGCCATCTTCATATTCTCGACATTCTCTTCAAATTGCGCACTCTCAATAAAGGCTATAAGTGCCGCTATCCCTTCCTGGATTGATTTTGTGGGAATGACTTCAACGTGTTTTTCCCCGGACTTTTTCATCTTGGCCGCACTTTCAGATGCCAGTATGATATTTGAATTGTTTGGCAGAATAAAGATACTCTCTGCATCAATCTTGTCAATTGCATTCGCAATATCGGCTGTTGACGGGTTCATTGTTTGTCCGCCGAAAACGATATAGTCAACATTCATCTCCTTGAGAATCTTTGAAATGCCCTCCCCCGGAGATACGGCAACAAAGGCGAATTCCTTTTTCGTATCAGTCGGTTCGATCATACTACCGGATGATTTCTGCTCTTCATCCGCTTCAATTTCATCCGTCAGGGGCTCTTTTTCCTCAATCTCTTCTTTCTCAACCTCTTTGTTTGAAAGCATAACCTCTTTGTGCTGCTCTTTCATGTTGTCCACTTTTACTTTGACAAGCTCTCCAAACTTCAAGGCCCGTTCAAAAACGGTTCCAGGATGATCGGTATGGATGTGACCCTTGAGAATATCAGAATTGTGAACAATCACCATGGAATCCCCCATCTTATCCAGAGAATTCTTGAGCGCATCGATATCCTTGCTTTCCACACCGGGGTAGAGTTTTGCCATAAACTCTGTGCAGTACATATACGTCATCTCTTCTGCGGCAATCTGGGTCTCGGTCTTGACATCGCCGGGTTTTCCCTCTTTTTCGATATTGATCTCTGTATCCCCTTTGGCGTATTTGTAGAAACCCTCAACGATGTATGCAAGCCCTTTAGCCCCTGCATCAACAACGCCCGCCTGTTTTAGCTTGGGCATCATTTCGCGGGTTTTTTCAACCACTTTGAATGCTCGTCTTGAAAGCATCTCCAAAAGGTGCTTGTAGTCTTTAAAATCCTCTTTATGTTTTTCCGAATACAAGGAAAGATCCTTTATCAGTGTAAGGATTGTTCCTTTTACAGGCTTCATTACGGCTCCGGTTGCCACTTCATTGGCTCTTTTAAGCGCGTCAACGAAAAGGGGTATATCCAGTTTCTCATGCTTGATGACCACTTCAAAAAAACCGCCGAATATCTGTGATAGTATAACCCCGGAATTTCCCCTTGCTCCCATGAGGGTGCCGTTTCGAATGGCATTTGATACTGTTTTTATCGAATCGAATTCAATCTTATCGAGTTCTTTACAAGCCTCAAGGACACACGCGGACATGTTATGTCCCGTATCCCCGTCGGGAACTGGAAAGACATTTAATGCATTCAGTTCATCTTTATGGGCAACCAGGATCTCCGAGGCTTTCCTGAATCCGTTTTTTAAAAAAAGAGCATCTATATTCGATGGCTCCTTATCCATTTATAACACCTCTTTCACTGAAAAGTGGGACTGATGGTTTAATCCAATCTTAATCCCAGTACATGGATGTTGATCTCGATAGGCTCCACATCCAGCATTTCCTGGAATTTATAACTTATGTTTTCCTGGGCATTCAAAGCGATCTGATCCAGCTTCATACCATATGAGACAACCGGATAGATGTCAATGTAAACACCATCCTCCTCGTCTCGAATATGAATGCCTTTTTCTTCCCCGCCCAGATATTTGTTGATGAGATTAACATCGTCCATCTTGACCAATCCGTATGATTCCAGTAAGGACTGATAGACCAGATGCTTCAAAACATTCAAATGTACGGTGATTTCTCCTAAGGGTGTAATAAGCTTCATAAATGCCCTCCCTGTCTTTGCTTAATTGTTATGACCTGCTCGATCATCCTGTGGAAAATTATATCATATATCATTTCAGTCTCTCTTCATGCTTCAAGGCTGCAACCGACTTTCCACCATATTCTGGTAACAGGCTTAAATAATCTGCGGTTTCTTTTCTCTCATATTGACCAATCCCAAGAGACATCACCAACTCAGGCTCTAACCCTAATGTGACGAATTTGAGCTCATTTTTATCACAGAGCCCGGCCGTATCCGTATTGGTCTCTTTGATGATAAAAGCCGCCCCCTTTAGACGCTTTTTGAGTGTCTCTTTTCCGATTACTTCAAAATAGTCGGGTCGATCCCCTGAACATCTAAGATAATAAACACCTCTTCTGGCCTGAAGCAAAACCGGAATTCCAGGGCTTGTTGCCATCCCGGGATATTTGAAGAAAAAGGATTTTTCCAGAAGATACAGGGTCGGAATGGCTGCTATCGGCAACGCGAGAACTTGTGCCAACGTTTTGACGGTGCTCATGATGATCCTCAGTCCCGTTAATGAACCCGGGCCTTTCGATGTGATCAACAGTGAAAGATCATTGCTATTCAATCCGTTTTCTTTTAAGAGATGTCCGGCTTCGAACAGGAGGTTCTCGCCCTTTAATTCGCTCTGTTCATAGACTTTCCATTGGACCGTTTTTGAATCAAACGTGGATATGCCTAAAAGAAAACGCTTTGTGGCGGCATCAAGCATCAGAGCCATTCTATTCCTGTCCATCTTCCGCCTCATCTGTCTCATTTTCCCCGATCGGTTCCACCTTCTTAATCTCTGTCTTGATCCTGCTCTTGTTGAAAAAACGAAAGATATCATCGAGTCCCAGGGCGTCAACTCCGCTGTTCGCATACCCTTCAATATTGGAGAGCTGTACCTCTCCGAGATATTCAATGTAGACCTTTTTCACTCTCTCGCGCAAGGTACTGGTTATCTCGTTGACAATATCTGCTCTCAGATTTCGCAGGATGATCCCGTCAGCCCCGTGCTTCATAGCGGTTATCCCGTCCGAGATATTGTTGCATTCCACAAAGAGTCTCAACCCGGGATATACTCTTCTTTTGTAATCGGCTATCGTCTTCTCAATCCCGCCGTTGCTTTTCCAGATCGGCATATGGATGATACCGTCTGTGATACTCATCGGCCAGTAAATGCAGCCGGCATCCTCAACCGCTTTCTTGTAATATGAGAGGTCCAGTATGTTCCGGGGGATGTTTCGGACAAGGATCTTCATATTCGGTGCTGTTCGTTTGACGGTGTTTTTAAGCCGGTATAGAATCGTGCTGAAATTCATCAGATGGGCTAGCTGACCCGTATACGCTTCTTTGATTGACAGTATATGATTTAAATTGCCCCGGATTGTCATCATCAGTCCTTCATTGGCTATAAAATCACCAGGACTGAAAAACGCTTCGATCTCAACCCCGTATTCTGCTGATAATTCCTCTATCAGCTTGCTACCGGTAAAGACAACCGGCGACTGATTGTAGATACCCAGCTCCCATGTTTCACCACTGGGGAGTATTTCTTCCATTGGAGGTACAATACTGCTACTCATCTAAATTCCACCTCAATTATGAGAATAATACAACTGACAGGCATGCGGACCGAAAACGGTTCTCAACTCTTCAAAGGGATACAGAAAAAATTCAATATCCTGAAAGTTACTGAGTTTGTTTTCGATAAGCGATTTAAAGGTGGCCACATTGTCCGGTATCTTGATATTCTCCATGTTAATATGCCCGCCGGTTCTTCCAAGACCGAGCCCCTTGTAGGGCGATTCAGAATGGGTCACCTTTCCAATCATCACACTTGTGTAATTTTTAATGGCTTCGAACCAGATTTTATAGGCACCGGCTTCATCGCCTTCGGCATAAGCGATGCTTCCCTCAAGGAGCTGGCCATGTGGATCCTTTCTCAGTTTCAACTCATCGATCAAATGCTTTGCCGATGCTTTGTCGCCATTCAGAAGAAGCCTTTTAGCAAGCATAAACTTCCCAAAGGGACATTGATTCAATCGCTGCTCCGTGTTGATCTCTTCTCTAGAGAGATATTCATAGTAGAGTTTCGAACAGTGATGATGCTGCTTTTTCTCGAGGTTTTTCAGTAACCTTCTGTACGATTCCTCATCTGAATTGGCAACATAGGCAAGGGCTCCCGCCGTATTCTGAAACTCGCGGAACTGGGTCTGCCTGTAGAGCATCCCGATGTCCTTGGTGATATCCAGGTAATAATGCTTGATCATATCCGAGAGTGTCTTGACAATGAGCGGATTCTGTTTTCTTTCAATCAGTTTTGCAATCCCCTTGAGGGCGCGATAATTTCCCGAATGATAGATGCTGTAAAAGACGAGCAGCATAAACGGATAGATTGAATCGGGATATGCCCTGAAGGCCTTGATCAATTCTTTGTCAAGTTCTTTACCGTTGACGATCATAACAAAGAAATAGTTGAACACAACATAATCCTTTTTCCCGTTTCTGAGAATATCGCTGAGATGCTTGCAGGCCTGATCCACTTTTTCGTTGACAAGTTCCAGCAACACGTTCAGGTTCTCTCTCTCCAGGACCTTTGAAGCGTTGTCGATGTTGTTTCTCAAAGCCGCTCTTAATTCTGAAATGGAGATATCTCCGCCCTGCCTTTCGACATCGACAAAGGTGTCAATCTCCTTAAGTCCCTGGGTAGTTGATTTCCTTTTTGAACTCAACCGTTTTCTGACATCATCTGAGAGAGAGATGGTCTTCTTCTCATCTTTCTTTGTCTCTCTCTTCTTGCCGGTCTTTTTTTCATAATCCTTTTGAATGGCGCTTTTAAGCTTCTGCAATTTGCTCAGATCGTCGTCGCTCTTTTTTTTCATCTCTCCAATCACCTCCCTGTAGCTCACGATTTAATGTAAAACTGTAATATCGTCCTTTTCCGATTATTATATGATCCAGTAATTCGATACCCAGTATCCCGGCCGATTCCCTGATCCGGTCTGTGATGCTGTTATCGGCATCACTCGGTGTCGGATCCCCGGAGGGATGGTTATGCACAAGGGCAAAACTCACCGAGGAGTTGACAAGCGCACTCCTGAAAACCTCTCTTGGATGCAGAAGGGATGCGTTCTTTGTTCCCTTCGTGATATCCTCAACGGCCAATACGTTCGATTTTGAATCGATTGAGATAACCCGGACCACTTCCTGATCGTTAAACGTCATGTCCCGGCACATTTTGAATACATCCGACGGTTTTTTGATGGTTTCCGTTCTCTCCATGAGCTCGCTGTAAAGCCTGGCGCCCAACTCCAAAGCGGCCTTTATCGTTATGGTCTTGACCTCGCCCATCCCCCGGGCCTTCATGATCTCTTCCGCCGAGGACTGTTGCAGTCTGTAAAGTGAATGATCCATCCTTGAGAGCAGATAGTCTGAGAGTTCAAACACATTCGTTTCTTTTGTTCCTGTTCTGAGAAGAATAGCAAGCAACTCCGCCTTCGTCAAAGTGGAAGCTCCGAGTTTTTTCAATTTCTCGCGCGGCATCATTATTCAACAACTCCAAAATCGGCAAAGACTTCCCACAATCTCCCGATGGGCAATCCCATCACGTTGTAGTAATCCCCCACAATCTTTTCAATGAGAAAGGCCCCCTCGTCCTGTATCCCGTATGAACCGGCTTTATCCAGGGGCTTTTCACTTTCAACATATTGGTCAATAAAGAAATCCGGCATTTTTCTGAATTTCACCCGGGTCTTCTCCTGAAATCTGATCTCGTTCTCCCGGCCTGAAAAATCTCTTATAAAAACAGCTATACCAGTATACACCTCATGCCAGTCTCCGGACAAGGTCTTGAGCATTCTTTTTGCCGCTTGTTTATCGTCCGGTTTTCCCAGGAGCGTGCCTGAATGAAAGACCATTGTATCCGCGCTGACCACCGAGACGCCGTAACTGTTTTTATACGCATCTTCTATGGAACGAAGTTTCTTAAAGGCAATATCAACGACTATCTCCTCTTCATACTCCTTGTCAGATGTCTCCCGGGTTAGTTGATGATCGATGCATTCAAACGGTAATTTGAATCGCTTCATCAATTCCTTCCGTCGCGGTGAGGACGATGCGAGTAATATTGAAAACCCGTTTTTTCCAGCCATAAAATCCCTCCAAAGCATAATAAGGCGTTCACAAATCCGGTTATACTCCCGATAATCACGAGGTAGCCCGCCAGATGGAACAGTCTAAAAGAACCAATAAAAACAAGGGCTGCTATTAACAATTGTATCATATTGTTGATAAACGCACCCGTTACGCTTACTGCTATTAAACCAAATCTTTGTTTCATTAAGATGGCCATTATAAAAACACTTGAAATCGATCCGAAGAGGCCGAGAAAAAAGGCCGGTGATAAGAAGCGTCCGGCAAGCAGTGTCCCGATAACACCCTTCAAAACAGCTACAAGTAACGCCTCCCTGACGGTTCGGGAAGTGATGACGATTAAGAGTACAAAATTAGAAAATCCCCATTTAAATCCCGGCACAGGTAGCAGCGGAGGAACAAACATCTCAAAAAAATGAATGACACTCGCCAGCACCACAGCAACCGAAAGAAATACAATCCTCCGGGTCCGGTCTGCATCTCTCATAACACTCTTCTCTGTTTCATGCATCATCCAACACTCATTTCGTCATCAAGTCATATCCACGGTGATCTTCGTTATCAATATCCATTTGATCAGTATCATATGTGATAATCACCCGGTTTGGAACACAGACCAATGCACCCGTTTGCGCGATAGATCCCTCTTCACATAAATGCAGCGGGCATGTCGAGTTCTTTATATATGCATCTTCATCCTTTATCACAACATCCATTAGTTTTCCGTTATCACTCTCGATTGTTTTCGTTGCTTCCTCAAGCAGTGAGAAGCGGTAGACTGTTGTCTTGTTAATCTTCACAATAATCATGTCGGATCCGGTCCTGTTCAGCGTTAAAAGAACCCCTATGGTAACGCACGCAATCGCGATGTACAGCAACAGGTCTTTAACCCTGAAGAGTCTTAAGCGGGTCATCTTCTTTCGGTAAAGAAGTGCCATCCGGCAGTTGTCTTGACCTTCCCGTCTTCACCGATGAAATACCCCTGCCCCCCGAGCGGCGGAAGCATGATTGAGGCAAACTCCCCGCCGAGAACAAACCCGGCTGTTGAGAGAACATCGGCGTCCATTGCGTTGGGGGCGATAACCGTTGATGACTTCGTTTTTCTGACCGGTCTGCCGGTCTTCGGGTTTAAGATGTGATGGTATCGTTTACCGTCAATTTCAAATGTCCTTTCATAATCACCGGATGTGACGACTGCCCCTTTTTCAAGAAAGACCTTTTCAACATAATCGTCCGGTTCCCCTTCGGGGTCTCTGACAGCTACCGACCAGAAATCGCCCCCGAATTTCGGGCCGATAATCCCGATATCGCCGCCGGCATCGATATAGCCTGTTGCATCGGTGTCCATTTCCCTCCCAATCTCAACGCCTCTGTCGATGGCATATCCCTTGACAATACCACCCAGGTCCAGTGCAACCCCGTTTTCAAGGGTTATTTTGTTGCCTTCAACCGACACATGCTCGTACCCGCTGAGCCGGACTGCCCGGTCAATCTCTTCCTGAGTCGGTACGTCCGGTTCAAAATCAGCATCACTGATCCTGTCAAACCCCCATAATTTGATGAGATTCCCCAGTGCTGGATCAAAGGCGCCGTTTGTACCCTGGGCGAGTCCAAGGCTTCTCTCAATCACAAATGCCGTTTCTTCGTCAATGACAACCGGATAGGTATCGCTTTGATTAATCCGGCTGATGACCGATTTATCGTTCTTCTTCTCATTAACGGTGAATTTATCCTCGATGCGATGAAATTCCCTCAATATGGCATTTATCACCCGCTCAGGATGATCAGCGGATACCACCACCTTGACCCTTGTCCCCAGCGCAATATCCACTTTTCCAATATACTCAACCCTGTTATTGGTCAGCAGAAGAAAGAAAAGGAAAGAAAACACAATGCTTGCCATAAGGATCAGCAACCATGTGTTTCTCTTGAGTGTCATAATTTTACTTTGATATCTTCCCGGCATTTTTCACATTTCTTGTCTTCTGTGATTCCAACGACTTTGGCGCTGAATCCACTTCTTTCAATCAGCAGATTCGAGCAGTTCGGACAGTAGGTGTTCCGGCCTTCATCAACCATCGTATTCCCGATGTAAACATAGTCGAGGTTTTTTTTGGCGATCTTATAAAGTGCCATCATCTTCTCATCGGAAGTCGGCGGTTTCTGAAATCTGTGTGCCGGATGATAGGCGCTCAGATGCAACGGGATTTCCGGGCTCAACGAGGCGATCCATTTCGTCTCTTCTTCCATTTCTTTTTCAGTGTCATTCTCACCGGGTATGACAAGAGTCGTGAGTTCAAGATGTAATCCTTCGTTGTAGATGGTCTCTATGTTTTTCTTCACAACTTCCAGTTCGCCTGAGCATCTCTTTTTGTAAAAGGAT
>CAZVWW010000084.1:0-10128 GCA_964631265.1 uncultured Thermotogaceae bacterium | reverse complement strand
GATCCACTTTTTTTCATTAATCATGTTCTGATGGCATAGGTTAATCGCCTTTAATGATTTACACCTCCAATCAAACAATTGCCATCTGCACCTTCGGAGAGAGCCCTGGAATTGCACTTGAGTTATTAGACCGTGTTTGAGGAATCAGGCTTTTGCGCACTTCAATAAGGGATTTTTTAACCAACCGTGCTTGATTTTTTCGGGAAACGAAAACATTTAAGGGCTTGAAAAACCAAAAATGTCTCCGTTTGTTTTTTTCTATACCCCGGGCCATTAGTGTATAAGAACCGCCGTCAAATCCGCCGTAATAACGACGTGTAACTTGAGAAAATCATTCCACCTGAAATCTCAAAACAGTCTTCAAGTTCTCGGGTTTTGCCCGTCTCGGATCAGACAAGTAGATTTCCCGGTGCTTTTTTGTTTTTCGCTTCAGATGATTCTTATTGGCATATTCCTCCATCTTTCTGAAACTCTCGGGTTCGTCGTCATATGGGCCGACATGAAGCATCTGTAGACATTTCCCCTCTTTGATGGTTTTGAATGCCACCTCATCCAATAAGGCGTTGGGTTTTTCCCTTTTGACAGTTTGAAGGGTTTGCTCCGCATAGCTCTCCGTAACAAATTCAGGCTGCCGGATCATGATGGTGAAGACAAAATCGCTTTTATCCAGTTCGGCAAAAGAGTTTAAATCCTTCTCTTTAGCTTCCTCACTAATATCCCAGACCCCTTCAAGCGGGTAAACGGTGTATTCATAGTAGCCTTCAGGGGCCCGGTTCTTTTTCGGACTCATTCTGATGGTATAAGACAACGCGTAAAGCACGCCGATATAGTCCTGAAAGGCCTCGTCGTTGGGATCACCCGTTCCGTTGATAGTGAAGAATTTGAATTCAGGTATATCGACAATCCCGGGCTTTTTCCCGGGGAGATAATACTGTTTTTCAGCCTTTCGCCAGACATGTTTCATTAATGAAACCTCCTTCAATGAGCCGTTTTTTGGGCGATTTAGTAATTGATACTTGATTATATCAAATATCGATGCTTGCCTGCTTGCTCAATCGAATGCCGATTTCAAACGACCGATGCCACGGGAAAAAGACTTCTAAATTAAAGTGATGGTTAAAACTCTTTTCGACTTCTGTCTGAATGTCTGCCAGTTTTGTCTGAGCAAAAGACTCCGCCCATTTTTCTACAGGTAAAAGAGTCCAAATACTGCAACCTCTTTGATATGATTGCCGGCGCAACTCTTCTCTGAGATTCGCCTGATAACCGTATTGCTCCAGCAGCATGATTTGTTGGAATCTTTCCATGCTTTCGCTATCGATTTGTAGATAGCTCTTCGCCGCCAGATACTGTAAGATTGAGAATGCCACAACAGTGCCGATTGTATTGCTTGGTGTATTCCATGCCGCATAATTGATCCTGTTCCAATCCCTCTTTCTGGATAGGAGTTGTTTCACAAATAAACGGTCGGACCCGTTCGGGTATCTTATATCGACCAAACCCATGATATTATTTGTTTTCAATCCTTTTTCAAGCCACTCCACACCGTTTTCATTCCGGCATCGTATATCCTGTTCGGGGCTTTCAATCCATTCTTCAGTCTCCGAATTGTTGACGAGCAGCTTAATTGAAGATTGACCGACACGGCCTCCGGCCGCCCGGATATGGTTTTTTATCGTTTGATCCAGGGTATCGCCTTCATAAGGGGGGACAATGTCCTTTTTGTCTTCAAACAGATATTGAATTTCCATCGGCGGTATGATATTGAATTTTTGGCATACTGCCCTTGATAAAAGCGTCAAAGTCGCTTCGTCAGCCCCGGGATGAATGGCGCATTTCTCATGGATCTGCAGAGCATCAACCGTTTGTTGATGCCGTGATGCCTCTATTAGACTGAGAGAGTCTTTTCCGTTATCATCCAGCGTCAGATTGAAATAATCAACAATTCCCTCTTGTACAAGCGAAAACGTCTTTTCAATCATCCCGGCATTTTTTATTCTTCTGTCAAAGTAATCATCAATGACCCATAACGGGACATCTTCCAGGAGTTTATGTGATTTGTTTTCATCGATGATGGTTTTATATGATTCAAAACGGAAAGGGTGTCCATCGTTTATCCGTTTTTTAATTGTTCCGGCTAAGACCTTTGTGAAATCGTGCAGTCGTTTGCCGAAATATTCCCAATAAACGGGTTCTTCATCCTCTGAATTATATTGAGGTATCCTCATGACCGTTGACGTGAGATAGATTTTCCCGGCTTTTTGTCGAAAAGGCCTAATGCGTTTCAACCGTTTAAGCAAGGTTTGTTCCGTTAAGCGGTTGATCCGCGAGGGGATCAGTCCTCCATAAATCAAGGTATCAAGCGATAAAATCAGTGTATCGTCATTGTCAATCGTGTTTTCGAGCCAGGTATAAATGGCATCCACGTCCCCCGGTATCTTTTTTTGCCCTAGTAATGCTATCGGGGGTGTCTCAATGTCGAGGTTAAAACTCTTCCCCATATGCATCATGTAATCTCTTGTGCAAAATCTCTCATCAACTGGCAGGAAGACTATTCTCATTTTCTTTGATAAACTCCTTTTTCCTTCTTCTCATTCAACACTCTCTTAATGCCTCCTAATAGAAATCAGGTATCTTGGCCCTTCCATTAATCGTCGTCGATGCCTTAAGATTATTCCTTCAATGCCCCCTGATAACCTTCTATAAAGAAACGCTGGGTAAAAAAGAAGAAGACCAGGATTGGAATAGTGGATAAGATGATCCCCGCTGAGATCTGCCTGAAATTTCCGGCAAATATACTGTTTAAATTAGCAAGCCCGACCTGAAGCGGAAACTTCTCAGAATCTCTTAACACAATCATGGGCCAGAGAAATGAATTCCAGTAAGCGGCAAAAGAAAAAATGGCAAGCGATGTTGTGGCCGGTCTAACCATGGGCAACATGATTTTCCACCATAACTGAAATTCATTGCAACCATCTATTCTGGCTGCATCTTCCAGATCCCTCGGGATTGACTTGTAGTGTTGACGCATTAAAAAAACCCCGAGTATATTAACGGCAGAAGGCAATACAACTGCTAAAAAAGTGTTAAAGATTCTCATCTTCATAATCGTGATAAAATTAACGATAAGATTTCCCTGCATGGGAATCATCATGGGCAGGATAATCATCGTAAAGATAAAATTCCTTCCCTTGAACTTCAACCTGGCAAGGGGATAACCGGCGAGGGCCCCAAACGTTACATTGAGGATTATTCCAACGCCTGTAATGATCAGTGTATTGATAAAATATCGGATGATGGGAAATTCCTGAAAGACGACGACATAGTTTTCAAGCGTCGGTGGATCCGGAATCCATTTCGGTGGATAGGAAAAGACATCAACCGCCGTTTTAAAAGAGGTTGAAAGGACCCAGAAAAACGGGAATGAAAAGAATATAGCCAGTATAACGAGTAATGTGTAAATAAAGACGGTTTTAGATATTCTTTTGGGGTTTAATCTCATTTTCTATCACTCTTTTCTTATTGACTTTTGTCTTTTTGCCGGCTCCGAAGAATCTAAAATTGATGATTGTAAAGATGGCGACCATTGTGGACAGGATGATGGCCATGGCGGCTGATTCACCAAAATTATACCTGACAAATGCCCTGTCATATATCTCATAAACCATTGTATTGGTGTTACTGCCCCCCTGTGTTAATAAAAAGATTTCTTCAAAGACTTTAAATGCCGCCATTGTGGATAAAACAGAGCATAGCAGAATCGTGGGTTGCATCAACGGAAACGTTATCTTGAAGAATTTCTTTCCTCCGGTTGCCCCGTCTATATCGGCTGCTTCGTAGAGTTCTGATGGTATATTCTGGAGACCTGCAAGATAGATGATCATGTAATAGCCCAGTCCTCTCCAAAGGGTTACAAACATGGCTGCCCACAGGGCAAAGCGTTTGTCTGTCAACCATAATATCGGGTCATCGATGATATTAAGCGTTTGAAAGATGTAGTTTAAAAGACCGTCTTCTGCATATATCCACTTCCAGGTCAGCGAAACAATAACGGCCCCGGTTATAACGGGTATATAAAACATCGTCCTGAAGAGTTTTATTCCCGGTAGTTTTGAATTAACTAAAACAGCAAGTGAAAGTGAGAAGAACTGAATCGGAATAACCACTATGAGATACTTGAATGTATTGGCGACGGCCCTGAGAAAATATTTGTCGTTAAAAAGGTTCTTGTAATTCTCAAGGCCAACCCATTCTGTATCGCCTGTAATCATGTTATAGTTTGCAAAAGATAGCGTAACGCCTTTAAAGAGCGGGTAAAATGTGAAAATTGACATCAGAACCAGCGGCACTAACAGAAATGAATAAGCCACTACGTAAGTCTGTATCTTTCTTTTGTTTCCTTTCAGTTGGCTGGCCATCAGGACCAGCGACCCAAAGCCCATGGCAATCGTTGTGAAAATGAAAAGATATTCGTTGATGTCTTGATAGTAAGAATTAACCAGGATCTCTCCGAACAGAATCCCGAAGGCAGCAGCAAATCCTGCAATATAGAAAGTCCTTCTTTTAAAGAAGGCTGTTACGATCATGATCAAAGCAAGGACTAACGCGGCCAATAGAATCAAGAGGCCTGTCAGTTCAATACCTTCAGCTTCTTCCAGAAATTCAGTCCATTGTGCAATGGTTATCGGGAACCGGCTGATAATCAAAAGCCATAAAAAAAAAGCAGTCGCTGTTGTGGTGATCAACAATCCTGTTTTTCTCACTTTACAATCTCACCTTCATTTTAAAAGTTCCACAGGGGAAAACTCCCCTGTGGACGATTATTTTTGGATGTTAGTCTGCGAGTATTTCGTTTGTTTCCTCTTCGGCTTTTTCGAGTGCCTCTTCAGCTGTGTATTCACCTTTAATGGCCTCAAGCCAGTAATCATCGAGAATCCTTCTGAATTCCGCGAACTTCTCCTGGGAAAGCCCGGGGATAAATCCGATGTCGATAACATATTTCATCGATTTGCTTGCCATTATCTGTGCTTTTGCCTGAAGATCCTCTTCGGCTTTTTCAATGAAATAGGGATCAGTGTCAAGTCCAATCTTTGTGGACGGAACGATACTGGCCTGTTTGTCGAATTCAACTTGCCAGAAGGATGAAGTAATCCACAGGATATATTCCGCAGCCAGTTCCTGATGTTCGGCATTGACCGGAACAACAAAATTCATCATTGCAGATTTGAGTTTTTCGGCCTTTCCAAGTGGTAGAGGCGCCACTTCGGTGACTTCATAGATACTGGGACTGTTTTCCTGAACATGTTTTAACATGGACATACCGACGGGATACATGGCTATCTTACCGGCTGAATAGTCTTCTCTGCCGGCTTCGTATCCACCGAGAGACCTCGGAATCAGATCTTCCTCATACAGTGTCTGATACCATTTCAGTTTTTCAACTGCTGTCTCTGTGTTAAATGCCGCTTTTTCACCGTCTTCTGAGATTAACTGTACCCCTTCGAGCATCAGATCCTCATATCCGCTGATGGTCGGCTCAAAGCCATATTTCCCCGTCTTTTCCTTGATAATCCTGGATACCTCCAGCATCTCTTCCCATGTCTCAGGAGGATCATTCGGGTCCAACCCGGCTGCTTTAAAGATATCTGTGTTGTAAATGAGAATCTGCGGCGCAGAATACCAGGGAATCGAATAAAGCTTATCTTCGACAGTATTGCCTTCAAGCAGTTGAGGCCAGTATCGGTATTTCTCCACTTCTGTGACATAGTCATCCAAAGGGGCCAGCGCATCAAGGCTGACAAGATCGACCGCCCACTTCGTATTCATGTTAACAACATCCGGCGCTTTTCGTGCGGCAATAGACGCTTGTAGTTTTTGAAGCCCGGCGTTGTAGGGAACATCCACCCAATCAACTTTAACACCCGGATGGGCCTCTTCAAATCCTGTGTTAACATCTTTCATATAGTCATCAAACCAGGGGCTTAATGAAAGAGTCCAAACTTCGATGGTCGTGGTTTTTGCAAGAGCCATAACAACAAATAGTAGAACAACTAAGATAATTAGTGCCTTTTTCATAAAAAAAACCTCCTTTTTACCCTCATAAAGGGTTTTAATGTGTTATTTTGTTCAGTATTTTATAATACTGCTCTTTGTTTAAATGTGCTCTTTCCTCTGAATCAAGTGAAAAATAGATACCGAGCGCCTGTCCCATTCCTGCAGATGTTGGCATTATCCGGGCAGCTGATTGACCTTCAAAGTCGGCGGAGAGACATCGTCCGGCAAATCCGAGATTATCAAATTTTCTTGAGATAAGAGATCGGATTGGAATTTCATAATAATCAGAGTATGTCGGGATGAATTCTTTATTGACAGCATCTTCTCTTACGTTTTCCTCGTGAATATCAATCCCATAACAGCCCTTTACAAAACCATCTTCGAACTTAGCGTGTTGTCTGACATCTTCACCGGAAAAGAGATACTGCCCCGATACACGCCTGTTTTCACGAATCCCGATTTGAGGTGCGATCTTCTCGATATAGGCATTTTCAAACCCTTTTACATAGCCTTTGGCAAATTCAAATACGGTTCTGCATTGATCCAAACCGGTGTTAACGGCCCGGGATACTTCCCGTGAATCAGTGGTTTGACAGGGAATATGAGTGGTGTTGACAGTCACTCTGCCGTTTCCGGGCAGTTGTACGAAGAAAAAGAGTGAGTTCGGAAAATGAAGAGCGTTCTCTTCAGCTTGCTTGATCTCTTCAAAGTATCCAGCTGAAGATATAACGGACATGTTCGGGTCCACCCATGCCAGAAAATTCTTAGGATTTTGGGCGATGTCCTCTCTGACTTTATCGAAATCCACCCCGCCAATCACAAACATCTGTGTCAACGCCTGGTTTCTCCCTTCATGATCCCCGCTGAGCATGCTGTCACCTGTTAAAACGGCGAAAGAGGCATTCCCGGTAGCATCAATCCAGTATTGTGCTTCAACCTCAATCTTCTCCCCCAGAAAAGTGATGATTTGTGCCTTCTTATGACTTACATCCCCCTGAAAAGGCATTGAATTGAAGAGGCAATCGATGTTCACTTCTTTGTTCACCATTGAATGTAGGGTTGTTCGCATTAATTCGGAGTCAAATGTGTTTTCAAACAGGGCCTTTTCTCTTTGAAGATTGGCCAGCAGTTCCTGGAAAATCCCCGATACAAGTGACTGGCCGTTGAGCCAATAACGCATAAACGGGTTAACCAGTCCGGATGTTGACATTCCGCCAAGGCTGCCGGTTGATTCAACAATTAATACTTTTTTCCCCATCCTGGCGGCTGCAATTGATGCGTGAACCCCTGCAATTCCTCCGCCAAATATCACCAGGTCATATCTCAAAGACATTCCTCCTCAACGGCTTTTTCCCCGCTTACCGATTGCTTATACCCTTGATCCAATGCGTATAACGCCGCTCCTATTGCACCGGATAGTTCCCCTAAGGTGGAAAATTGCACAAAATCATCATAATGGCTGTCAATTTTAACAAGCTCTTGATTGAACAATTCTAATAATTGTTCCCCATATCTAACAGCCACACCGCCAACAAAAAATTTCTCGACTTCCACAATCCTGTTAACAGTATCGATCAACCAGGCGATCTTTTTTGAATAGGCCTTCAAAACGTTGGCTTTATCTCCGTTTCGGTTGTTTAATTGTTGTTGTAAGGCTTTTCCCGAAACGAGGGTTTCAATACAACCGTTTTTACCGCATGTGCAGGGTAACTGGTTGCCGGGATATATGATGTGGCCGATTTCACCACCCCCACCGTTACTACCTCTGAGTATATTACCGTTGATGACAATTCCTCCCCCTATACCGGTTCCGATAGTCATCAAACCCAGGGAATTGAAATTGTTTTTACTCCATTCAGCATAGGCGGCAAAGTTTGCATCGTTATCAATTGCGGGAAAATACCCGGTCTCGTTATATATTTCAAGGCCGAGTTTTCTTCCGGTCCAATCCGGGATATTATCCGTTGCATAAACAATCGTTCCGCTTTTAATATCCGTCCTGCCCGCACTGGCGATCCCCACAGCGGTTAACTGATCATGAGCCTTTAACGCTTCAATCATCTTAACGATATTTTTCACGATCAAGTCAGGTGTTTCGGGGGTTTGACGAAGGAGTTTTGCTTTGACCGTGCCCTGCCTGTCCGTCAGAACTGCTCTTGTATGGGTTGCTCCCAGATCGATGCCAATGGCAAGGATATTCCCCTGTAAATCTTCAAGTGCATCAGTAAAACGTTTGGTGATTTGCTGTGGTCTGGTAATAGCACCGCCAACTATGACTGAATACGCCCCGTTTAATAGGGCTTTTCTTACCTGTTCAGGAGACTGATAATTTCCCTCGGCCAATACCGGAATCGAAAATTGATCAGTGAGTTTGGCAATCAGTTCCAAGTCGGGTTTAGGTCGGTCCTTTGTATATTCTGTATAACTAGAAAGGGTCGTGGACAAATAATCGGGATTTAATGTGGCGACCTGCCGTGCATCTTCTATATCAGCAATATCAGCAACAATACCCGTGTCTTTGAAATGGGTCCTGATATAACTGATGAGGTCCTTTAATGCAACAGGCCGGCTTACACGTGAAGCATCAATGGCAACGTAATCAGCACCCGCTTCAATCAGATGTTTAGCATGTTCGGGCCGTGTTGTGATAAAGGCCTCATAGTCATATTGTCTGTCTTTTATGATACCGATCACCGGCACATCGACCACAGCCTTAATGGCTCTGACATCCTCAGCGGTATTTGCTCGAATCCCCATCGCTCCACTTTCAACAGCAGCAACAGCCATCTTTTGCATATGTACTGAACCATGTAAGGGTTCATTTTCTTCTGCCTGACAAGATACAATTAACGCATTCTTTTTTAGTGGTTTCAACAATCAACCTCCTGAAGATTTTCTCAGGAAAATTATATATAAAATGAGATTATTTTACAAATACTATGAGCTTAATTGAGAAAGTCTCAGAAAGGATTATTCATCATTAGCTTAAAAAAACGCCATTTTATAAAAGATTACAAGCCTTTGTAAATAAGGTTATTTGATGTATAGTTAATACAAGCTGGCGAATTTGGAGGAAAAAAAATGGATGAAACAAATGTTTTACTAAAGATAGAGAGCAAAAAGCATGATTTTACCAAAACGGAGAAAACGCTTGCCAAGTATATCTTGAAGGAATACTCAAGAATTGTTTACATGTCAATAACTGAACTTGCAGATAAATTGAAGGTTAGCGAAGGAACGATTGTTCGTTTCTGTCAGAAACTTGGGTTCACGGGTTTTCACCCGTTTAAGATCAATCTGGCTGTAACTCAGAGATCCATCGAAGAGTCCGGGGAACTCTTCGATATTGAAAAAGGGGATATGAAAACTTTAAAGCATTTTGTGGCGAAAAGAAACACAGAAATGATCGAAAACACAAAGGCTTTTATCTCTGAAGAGAGCCTTTCGACTAGTCTTAGTTTACTAAAAAACGCAAAACAAATCCTTGTGGCCGGACTTGGTGCCTCCGGTAACACAGCCGGAGATTGCTACTATAAGTTTTTAAGACTGGGCTTAAACTGCAAAAGAACTGTCGATGCCCATCTTCAGGCAATGCTGGCCTCTCAGTTAACGCAAGAAGATGTCCTGGTAGCCATTTCTCAAAGCGGTAGCACACTTGAAATTGTGGACATTGCCGATAACGCAAAAAAGGCTGGTGCAAAGGTTATTTCGATAACGGGTTATGAAAGATCCCCACTGGTTAAATTCTCTGATGTTGTCCTTTTGACACCAACAAAGGAAACACCTTTTGAAAGCGGAGCTATCCGATCCAAAATTGCTCAGCTCTTTGTAATCGAACTCCTCTTCTCGGCATTGTACATTGACATGAAAAAAGAGGGGATCACGAACATCAAAAAGACAGCTGACGCCGTTGCAAAGTGGATTTACTAACCTCGTTTTTCAAGCGATTATGCTGTCCTGAAAAAATAAAATCACGTTAACCCGGAAAAACAGAACTGCAAATCAAAAATCGCCTGTTTCTCAAAACTTCTTTTTCAGTCTGCTGCCTCAACTATTTTTATATCACAAACTGCT
>CAZVWW010000083.1:0-10415 GCA_964631265.1 uncultured Thermotogaceae bacterium | reverse complement strand
GGGGGACAGGTCCCTTGATTACGACTTCATAATCAAGGGACCTGTCCCCCTGATTTTGCCCCCTTGATTGGAAAATAAAGCGCCCCTCGTTATCGCCTCTTATTCAGTGAGGACAGAATGATAATGAGGATGATCACGCCGGCGACAACGAAGAGTCCTATAATGATCCAGAAGGGGACCATCCGGTCGTATTCGGCACGGCTCTTACGCCCCCTGAAATAGAGCGAATTGTCCTCTTGCTCAAGCATGACCTGATAGTACCATTCCGAGGTGAGGATATAAATCCCGTCGCTCTTTTCATTGTATCGATCGACCCATTCAAAGGTCCTGTTTTTCTTGAATGCCTCGATGATTTCATCTTTTGTGTAATAGTCGTGAATCTTGTCCGGATCAGGGGTTCTGTCGGCCAGTAAAATCGTTACGGATGCCAGTAACAGAACGAGGATTATCGTTATCGTCTTCATCTTCTCACCTTTCCTTGAATAAGGCCTTTTCAACCGTTTCTATGATGTCACCGGGGGCCGGTGGCTCTCCGGGATTTTTTTCGAACGCCCGTCTTGCAATGGACTGATTCGTGTAGCCGGGTTCTTCGCTCACCTCTCTTATTCTACCATCCAAAGCGAAGAAATCGATTGTTTTTCTAAAAAGTTCCTCACTTTTAGACCGCTCATCTTTTATTTCAATCTCAAGCAACCGGTCAACATCGAAGGGGTATGAAAGGGTTTGCACGTATAGGTCAAGCACCATTTCAACCGATTCCACCTGATTGAACACCCTTCTTATCTTCGCCACAAAGGGAAATTTCCTCAGATAGTCTGGTTCGGGAAGATCGTTTTTATCGATAGGGGATTCCATCTCATTTCTCGTGACAAGACTTTCACCAGTCGTTTCCTTTCTCCCTCTGATCCATGTATATCCTTCTTTGGAGATGATCAAACGGATCCTCTCTGTTTTCCGGACCGTACTCCCGCCATCGGTATACCACTGGATAATGCCTATGATATCGTTTTTATATTGACGCTTCAGTTCCTCGCTCTTTGTCTGATCAATGATAAATTTTCGCTCGATCTCAACGGCCATTTTCTTCACCTTCCCGGATGCGTCATTTTTTACACCGTTTTCTTGATTTTATCATAATGTGTGAAGAATAATATGGTAAAATGTGTTATCCCAATTTCAATTCAAGGAGGTTTTTTTATGAAGAAACTTTTTGTAACTGTATTGTTGATCTCGATTTTTAGTTTGTTTGTTTTCGGTGCCGATGAAGCTGTTGTGGCAATGAACGGTGATGCGGCAACGCTTTATCCGGCTGATATGACGGACAATTACTCGGAGCAGGTCTGCCGCCACATCTATGAAGGATTGGTGGAATTCGACGGTGAGATGAACGTTGTGCCCGCTCTGGCTGAGAGCTGGGACATCGCTGCAGATGGCATGACGTACACCTTTTATCTTCAGGAAGATGTCAAATTTCAGGATGGTATGCCGTTTAACGCAGACGCCGTCAAACTCCATTTTGACAAACTTCTTGCCGGTGATCTCAGACGTTCCTCACTCTTTGTACCGTTTGTCGAGAGTGTGAAAGTAGTCGATGATTACACGGTAAAATTCAATATGAAGACCCCATTCGGGCCGTTCCTGAACCATCTTGCACACGGTGCCGGACTGATCGTTTCTCCGGGGATACTGGAGAACTTCCCGAAAGAAGAGATCTCGAATTTTCCGGTCGGTACAGGGCCTTACGAATTTGTTGAATGGTCTAAAGGTGATCATATCCAACTGAAGGCCTACGACAGATACTGGCAGGGAGAACCGAAGCTCGATGGAATTAACTTCAAGATCGTTCCCGAGGCCAACACGAGAGTCCTGATGCTTGAATCGGGCGATTCAGATGTCTCTGATATGATTGAACCCATCAATGTTCCCAGACTTGAAGGTAAAAAGGGTGTGGATATCGTTGTCACGCCGAGTCTGACCGTTCGATATGTAGGCTTCAACATGACCAAACCGCCCTTTGACAACAAACTGGTCAGACAGGCCGCCAACTACGCCATCGACAAAAAGGGCATGGCCGAGGCACTCTTCAGAGGGTATGCCAATCCTGCAAAATCCGTCATTGCCCCCAAGGTCAACGGGTATTACGAAACGCAAGGCTATCCGTACAACCCCGAAAAGGCGAAAGAACTCCTCGCCGAGGCCGGTTATCCCGACGGCTTCAAGACCACACTCTTTGCGGCGCCGCATTACAAGAAGATAGCGGTCATCGTTCAGAGTCAGCTGAAAGCGGTTGGCATTGATGCTAAGATAGATGTCCTCGAATGGGCCTCCTATATGGACCTGCTTTATTCAAATTCCCCGGCTGAATCAGAACATACCATGTATGTGATCGGCTGGAGCCCTTCAACAGGAGATGCTGACTGGGTTGTGAGACCGCTCTTTGATTCTGACAACTGGCCGCCCAACGGGGACAACCATGTCGGGATGGCAAACGACAGAGTGGATGAACTCCTGAAAAAGGAAATGACCACCTTTGATCCCGACGAGCGGCAGGAGTACCTGACAGAATTGCAGAAGCTTCTCGTTGAACAGGCACCGTGGATCTTCCTCTACGTTCAGGACGAACTCGTCGGTGTCAATACAGACCTTAAAGATGTCATGGTTCTTCCGCTCGGCGTTACCGTGCTGAAATACGCTTATTTCGAATAAGCGTCAATCAACAGAATTCAAATTGACATCATTACAGGGAGGCTGAGAAGGCCTCCCTGTATAATAATTTTCACCATTTGTTGAAATGAGGTGAACTGGATGAATAACTATTTTTTACGAAGACTGCTGCTGATCATTCCCATTCTCATCGGCGTTTCGTTGTTGAGCTTTTTCCTGCTCCATCTGATTCCGGGGGATCCGGCCCGTGTGATTGCGGGGCAGGGGGCGACACTTGAGGATATCAAGGTCATCCGGTCCGAGTTTGGTCTTGATGAGCCCCTTTTACAACAGTACTGGATGTTTGTGACCGGTATCTTCAACGGACAGTTGAGATCGATCAGTTCTCAGCAACCGGTGATCAGCGAGATCAGTCCACGATTCTGGAATACCATGCAACTGGCCGCCTTTGCCATTCTGATCGCCACGGTCAGCGGTCTCCTCTTCGGAATCGTCGCATCAACGCATAAAGACACCTGGATTGACAATCTCTCCATGGGCTTCTCGCTCGTCGGGGTTTCCATGCCCATCTTCTGGCTCGGTCTGCTGCTAATCATCGGGTTTGCGGTCATGATACAGTGGTTCCCGGCCGGTGGCAAAGACGGGTTTATGAGTTTTATCCTTCCGGGTATCACACTCGCCTTGCCCACATCGGCTATCATTGCCCGAATGACGCGGGCCAGCATGCTCGAGGTGGTGAATCAGGATTATATCAAGACCGCTATCTCCAACGGGCTTCCGAGAAAGTATGTGATCTACAAGTATGCCCTGAGAAATGCGCTGATACCGGTTATAACCGTTATCGGTCTTCAATTCGGATATATGCTGGGCGGGGCCGTTCTCACCGAGAGTGTCTTCGGCTGGCCGGGCCTTGGCAGGCTGGTGGTGCAATCCATTTTCACAAGAGATTATCCCCTGGTTCAGTCGGGCATACTGCTGATTGCAATGACCTTTGTCTTTGTCAACCTCGGTGTGGATATCCTGTATGCGGTGATTGATCCGCGATTAAGGAGGCAGAAATGATGCAGACCAAAGCCAGGATCAGAAGACAGAATTCGTTGGCGATTATATGGCGGCGGATCAGGAAAAACAGGATGGCTGCCATCGGCGCTTTTATCGTCTTTGCCGTTGTCGTTATCGCTTTTCTCGCACCCGTGATATCCCCCTATGCCCCGGAGACTCAGGACCTTTACAACAGTCTGACAGGCCCGAGCAAGGACCACTGGTTCGGTACAGACATCTACGGCCGGGACATCCTGAGCCGGATCATATGGGGAGCCCGTGTATCACTCAGCATATCATTCACGGCGGTTGTCATATCGAGTATCATCGGTGTACTGCTCGGTGCCATTGCAGCGTTCTTTGGAGGGTTTTTAGACGAAGTGATCATGCGTTTTTTTGATATCCTGCTCTCTTTTCCCGATATTCTCCTGGCGATTGCGATAATGGCCATACTCGGTTCGGGAAGAGGCAATCTCGTCGCGGCGATCACCATCTATTCCCTTCCCCAGTTCGCAAGAATCGCCAGAGGCAGTGTGATGAGCGAAAAATCAAAGGAATACGTCGATGCGGCCCGGCTTTCCGGCGAAAGCGAGATGAGTATCCTGATGCGCTACATACTCCCCAACAGCCTCAGTCCCGTTATCGTCCAGGGAACCCTGCGAATCGCTTATGCGATCCTGATCATTTCAGGACTTGGTTTTCTTGGTCTGGGGATACAGCCGCCGACACCGGAATGGGGAACCGATCTGAGCATCGCCAGGGATTATCTGCGCATAGCACCTCACACGGGGATTTTTCCCGGTATCGCAATCTTTATTACGGTCATGGGATTTAACTTCTTCGGAGACGGTCTGAACGAAGTGCTGAATCCGAGAATGAAAGACAGGTGATCCGGATGGACAAACTATTGGAAGTCAAAGATCTCAAAGTACAGTTTGATACGGAAGAAGGCGTTGTTCAGGCACTTGAGAACGTCTCGTTCTATCTCAGAAAGAAACAGATACTCGGTATCATTGGCGAGACGGGATCGGGCAAGTCCGTGACCGCCTCAACGGTGAACCAGATCCTGCCCCAGCCCCCCGGACGAATCGAAAACGGGGAGATCCTGTTTGAGGGCGAGGACCTCCTGAAAAAGTCTAACGAAGAGTTGAGAAAGATCAGGGGAAAGAAGATTTCAATGATCTTCCAGGAACCGATGACAGCGTTGAATCCCGTCTTTAAAATCCGGGAACAGATGAGTGATGTCATCATATTCCATGACCGTGTGAAGAGAAAAAAGGCAGAAAAACGGGCGAAGGAGATGCTCGATCTGGTGAGAATACCGGACCCGGAAATGGTGTTGGACAAATACCCCCATGAGTTGTCAGGCGGCATGCGGCAGCGTGTGATGATCGCAACGGCGCTTTCATGCGAGGCCGATATGCTCATCGCTGACGAGCCCACAACGGCCCTGGACGTTACCACACAGGACCAGATACTCGCCCTGCTGCTTGAGATGCGTGAAAATCTCGGGGTCAGCGTCATCCTCATCACCCACGACTTCGGGGTGGTGGCCGAGATCTGTGATATGGTCGCCGTGATGTACGGCGGAACGGTTGTTGAGTTTGCCAGCATATACGATGTGTTTGAAAAACCCCTGCACCCCTATTCACACGGACTGCTAAGGGCAATCCCGCCTGTTGAGAAGACCATCGAGGCACTGAGCACCATTCCGGGTAAGGTCCCGAATCTTCTGGACCCGCCATCGGGATGTCGTTTTCATCCAAGATGCGAAAGAGCCCTCGAGAAATGTAAAAGTATTGTGCCACAAATGAGAGAACTTGACAAAGAGCACTTTACAGCCTGCCACAATCCGTACGGGGGTGACGCATGAGTATGAGCGCAAGTCAACTCTTTGAAATAGAATCACTGACCAAAGAATTCGATGTCCGGGTGGGACTCTTTAAGAAAGAGCAGAAGATCCGGGCGGTGGACCGGGTAACGCTCAACATACAAGAGGGGGAGACCATCGGACTTGTCGGCGAATCGGGATGCGGCAAGACAACCATGGGACGGATCATTGCCGGACTGCTCCCGGCCACTTCGGGTCAACTCAAGTATCGTTCAAAGAATATCCTCGGGTTATCCAAGAAGGCCTTCAAGCCGATCCGGAAAGAGATCCAGATGGTCTTTCAAGACCCCTTCTCCTCCTTAAATCCGAGAATGACAATCAACGACATCCTCGGCCGGCCGTTGAAAGTATTCGGTATCGAGACCAAACAGAAGGCCATCAGAAAACGAGTGCTTGAAACACTTGAATCGGTCGGCCTCAAAACCGAGCACATGTCCCGGTATCCCCATGAGTTCTCCGGCGGACAACGACAGCGCGTTGCAGTAGCCCGTTCTCTGATCGTGGACCCGGATTTCGTCGTACTCGACGAGCCAACATCAGCACTCGACGTCTCGGTGCAGTCCCAGATCCTCAACCTGCTCAAGGGCATCAAAAAGGAGTACAGCCTGACCCTCCTTCTGATCACTCACGACCTGAGTGTGGCCCGTTTTCAATGCGACCGGATCATGGTCATGTACATGGGCCGTATCGTCGAGATATCCCCGAAGGAGGCCTTGTTCGAAAAACCGCTGCACCCTTATACGGCCATGCTGCTCAAGTCAATCCCGAAAATTAATCCGAGAAAGCGAAGAAGCCGGGCCGTGGCAACCGGTGAAGTCCCGAGCCTTTTAAACCCGCCCGAAGGGTGTTATTTTGCCCCCCGTTGCCGATTAAAAATGCCGGTCTGCACGCGTGAAGAGCCCAAGTTGAAGCAGAAAAAAGACAGTCGAAAAGTGGCCTGCCATGCCGTTGAGGATTAAGCGTTGACCCGCCTTAAAAAAGACCTGAGTGTATGCTATAATCAGTTGCAAATCACAGAAACCAAATCACAGAAGGAGGAGTAAAATGATCAGAGTAGTGACATGGGGATTGGGAGCCATGGGCTCAGGTATCGCCAAAAATTTACTGGATAAAGAGGGAATAGAGATAGTCGGAGCCATCGACCGAAACGATGAAATGGTGGGCAAAGACCTGGGTACTTTTCTCGGTAAAAACGAAACAGGCATCGCAATATCCAACGAGGAGGACAAGGTGCTCGATGAGACGTACCCCGATCTGGTCGTCATCGCAACACACTCATTCCTGCCCGTTGTCTTTCCGCAGATTATCAAGAGCATCAAAAAGAATATTAATGTTGTCACGATAGCAGAAGAAGTGGCCTATCCTTTCTACAATCATCCGGAGGAATCGGAGATTATCGATCAGATGGCCAACAAACACGGGGTAACCGTTCTCGGAACAGGCGTCAACCCCGGCTTTGTCTTCGACCAGCTCGTTCTGAACATGACCGGTTCATGTCTGAAGGTTGACAAAATAGAGGCACAGCGGATTAACGATCTCTCACCGTTCGGCAAGACAGTTATGGAGACCCAGGGTGTCGGTACAACGGTTGAAGAATTCAACAAGGGAATCGAAGAAGGCACCATCGTCGGACACATCGGGTTTCAGCAGTCCATCCGAATGATCGCCGATTATCTCGGATGGGAACTGGATAAGATCGTTGAGGAGAGAGAACCCATCGTCTCTAAGACAAAACGGGAAACCAACGTTGTCAAGGTAGAACCCGGTATGGTCGCCGGTTGCCGGCACACCGGAAAAGGTTATATTGGTGACGAAGCTGTCATCGAACTCATTCACCCCCAACAGATCCTGCCTGAGATCGAGGACGTTGACACCGGCGATTACATCAAGATCGAAGGCGACCCGAACATCAACCTCTCCATCAAACCGGAGATTCCCGGCGGCAAGGGCACCATGGCCCTCGCGTGCAACATGATTCCCGTGATCAACGAATGGCGTCCCGGTCTCTACTCGATGGCCGATCTGCCGATTCCAATCGCATTAAAGGACAAAGAATAATCACCGAAGGGGGCGTTGAACCATGCAGGAAACCGCTAAAAAAGGACAATGGGTCAAGATTCACAACATACTGCTAAAAGCGGGTGAGCGATCCCCCAGAGTCCCCGAGGATACCCGGAAGGTTCCCCTCGAGATGTGGCTGAACGGCTTTTTAAAGGATGCAGAAGCCAGCATCGGAGAAACTGTCACCATCGAATCCTTCATCGGCCGTCAGGTTAAAGGCACGCTGGTGGGGATTGAACCCGCTTATGAACACTCTTTTGGAAAACCGATCAACGAACTGTTAAACATCGGACCAAAAGTCAGAAAAATCCTTGAAGGGAGCTCGAAATAATGGATATGTCTTATTCGGCTGTTATGTCAAGGAAGAACGAGATCATGAAGAATGCCGTCGGAATCGATTACAGTCGATACGAAAAAGAGGGGATTGCCTTTGATTACGACAGGATGATGGATGAAGTCGGTTACACACTCGACGAAGTCAAGGCCATACAGAGCGAGACCTCGGTCGGCAACACGCCACTTGTGGAACTGAAGGAGATCAACCGTCTCGTCAAAATCCTCTCCGAAAAGGGCAAAGGCGCCAGAATCTTTTTGAAAGACGAGGCCGCCAACCCGTCGGGCAGCTACAAAGACCGCCGGGCCAGTGTCAGTGTTTACGAGGCCAAAAAAAGAGGATACAAGGGAGTTATCGCCGCAACAAGCGGTAATTACGGGGCTGCCGTTGCCTCCCAGGCTGCGAAAAGAGGACTGAAATGTATCATCGTCCAGGAAACCTTTGACAGCCGGGGCGTGGGCCAGCCCGAGATAGTCGAAAAGGCCAGAGCCTGCGAGGGCTATGGGGCGGAAGTCGTTCAGCTAACCGTTGGACCCGAACTCTTCTATTATTTTTTAGTGCTCCTCGAAGAGACCGGCTATTTCAACGCCTCGCTCTACACCCCATTTGGCATAGCCGGGGTTGAACCCCTCGGAACCGAGTTAACCCGTCAAATGAAAGAAAAGACCGGAAAACCCGCCGATTATGTCATTGTCACCCATGCCGGTGGCGGGAATCTAACCGGAACAGCCAGAGGTTTGCTGAAGGCTGATTCAGGTTCCAAGGTGATTGCGGCCAGTGTGGATTTGTCGGGACTCCACATGGCCAGTGACACGGATTTCAACCGAAAATCCTTTACCACAGGTCATACCGGATTCGGAATCCCCTTTGCCACCTTCCCGGACCGGTCGGATGTCCCGAGAAACGCCGCAAGAGCACTGAGATACATGGACCGTTATCTCATCCTCACACAGGGAGAGGTCTTTTACGTGACAGAACTCCTGGCCCAGTTGGAAGGCATGCAGAGAGGGCCGGCGGGTAATACATCACTTTGTGCCGCTATCGCGCTCGCCAGAGAGCTGGATGAGAACGAAACCGTCGTTGTTCAGGAAACAGAATACACCGGAGCCGGTAAATGTCCGAGTGCCCAGCTGACTTTCGCCCGGGAGAACGGGGTCAAGGTATACAACGGGGACCCCAAAGATAACAAACCCGGTGAAGCGATTGTGATCCCCGGGGATCCGAAACAGCTGCATTACACTCAAATGCCGCTTGAAAAGGTCAGAAAATCCTATGTCAAGCAGGCCATGAAACTTTACTCCAAAAAGGCATTTTCCGAGACGGAGCTGGACTTCATGGTAAAAGATGCCAATACCAACCGGGAAGAACTCGAACGTTATATCAAAGAGCTTGAATCATAAAAGGAAAAAATAACGTCATAATAATAGAAACAGATCCGGGCTTTTGCGGATGCAAAAGAAATCCCAAAAGTCCCGGATATTTTGTTTTGTGAAGGAGGAGTACGATGATTGGCATAGTTTGTGATACAGGAACGGATGTTCCAGATGAGGTCAAGCATAAAGCGTATGTTCAAGTGGTGAAACTCAAAGTCCTGCTTGGAGATGAAGTCATCAAAGACCGGGAGGAGGGAAACACGGAAAGGATCATTGAATTTATGAAATCCGGATTCCCAAAGACATCGCTCCCATCATTCCATGAAGTGAAAGAGAAGTTTCAAAATCTCATAGATCAAGGCATCAACGACATCATAGCATTAAACCTTTCCAGTGAACTCAGCGGAACACACAACGTCTTCCGTCTGGTTGCCGAGGATCTGTTGAAAGAGAACGATTCACTCCGGATAGAGGTCATGGACACATTAAGCGTTTCGATCGGCAGCGGGGTGCTCATCGCCAAGACATCCGAGATGATCGATGAAGGAGTGGGCTATGAAACAATCGTGGATAGCCTTAATCAATTCATCCCCGGGAGCTCAAAGGTTTTCTTTACCATCCCCACGCTGAAATACCTGAAAGCAGGCGGCCGAATCGGCAAGGTGAGCGGGACGATAGCAGAGGTCCTGAACTTGAAACCGATTATCTCCGTTGGCGATGACGGCATCTACTACACCGCCGCAAAGGCCAGAGGCCTGAAAAAGGCCTACAAAAAGGTCATCGAGCTTGCCACGGAAACGATCAAAAGCGGGAATGTCCGAATAGCAGGAATCGGCTGGACGGGCAGCGATAATCGTACGCTGAACAAGGTCGATGAGATCATTGAAACACTCAAAGGATTCGGTATCAAAAAGATATTCGCCGACCACATCAGCGCTTCTCTCCTCGTCAACACGGGTGTCGGTCTGATCGGTATATCCACTCTCTCAGAATAGAAAAAAGCTTGACATAACCGGATGCATATGTTATACTTCCGTTCGATGACCGATAG
>CAZVWW010000082.1:1783-10451 GCA_964631265.1 uncultured Thermotogaceae bacterium | reverse complement strand
ACTGGAAAAAATCGAATGACGCAACAAAATATTACATTTTGTTGCGTCAAAAACGCCCTGTAATCCATTTATTTTACCTTCAACGTATCTCAGTGCATCAGGATGGTTTAATAGCGTTATATTTTTAAAGAATACCGCTGAAGCCCCCGATAATAGCATTGTATAGTGGTGCTCTGTTTGAGTGACATTCCAGAAATAATGTTTGATAAAAGGCAGGATATTCATCAATAAAAATGAATGCCCTGCCTTTTTTGCTGGATTTTTATCTGACTGAATATCCCGGCGCTTCCTCAAGCTAGCGTACAAAAGCCGGAATCATGTTATGAGTCCCCTGGCCCATGTCATTATCTGGTTTTTAAACGCTCTGATGCTGTCGGAGAAATGAAAAGGCGACCTAAAGAGGAGTTCTTTTTATTGTCTCTTGGAAGGGCCATGCAATGATTGCATTTGGACCGAAATAGATCCTGAATTCGTAAGAGATAAATCGTGAGATACTATAATACTAAAAAATATTATATTAATGATATAGTATTATATGCATATAAATAATAACAGATATAAGGATAATAATAATTATATAATTGTTCATTCTATAAATATAAGAATATAAGAAAAAGAATATGGACTATACATTTGTCTCTTTTGTTTTTCGATGAAATATTAGAAATGAAAGTTTAGAACTGGAAAGAACACTACTAAGGGGCTGCTGAATAACCTTCCCGGTCTCGCACCGACTCCCCCGGGTCGGTGCGCATAATGAATCAAACACCCTCCCAGAATGTTTTCCAATGAAAGCAAACAGGACATGAGTTAGGAAATTCATAAGAGAACACTGGCTGCACAGCCGCTTCAAGAATCGCCGGGAGATGCAGCCAGCCAGAGGAGTTTATATTATATCTGAGTTGTAAAGGGTTGGGAAGAATATAGAAATGTTAGAAATATATCAACTATCATCAATTTCTAAAGATTTTAAAAATGTTTTAATTTCAACAGAAGTGTCTTCCCATACATTCCTCAGTGATAATACTAAGGGTTTCATTTCTTTCCAGTTCAGATAAAATGAATATGAGTGTCTGTAAAAATGCCGGAATGATAAGTACTGAGATAATAAATACATTGTTTGTAAAGAAAGAACGACACTTCTCTTTGTATTAGGTACTGTCATTAACTTTAATAGCTCCTTGTGCCAACTAGAAGCATTAATGATCTGATTATCTATTGATTTTAATATAATCTGAAAAACATTCTCGATGCCATTATAAAAAGAATGCAATATTGATGCTAAGGCAGCTATTTCAATTAGGTCTGGAGCTTCATTCTCAACTTTTGATAATAAGTCCTGGTAAGATTCCAACAACGTATTGATTTGATTGATCTCAAATTTGATCTTTTTTATTGTTATTTCATGCAACCATCTTCAACTCGTTCTCCTGTATCAGGAATTTTGAGAAGGCGTCTTTGTCTCCTAAATTAATAAGATCAACCGGATGATCCAGCTCCATTATTAACTCAGCATATATAGCAAAAAATCTGCCTTCAGGACATTCTTCTACCGCTAGATCAATATCTGAATTTAAATTGGCTTTTCCTTTTGCCATAGTACCAAAAAGATATATTTTTTTGCACCTGTTTTTCTTTAATATCTTAATTGCTCTTTCAACGTCGCTTTTATACTCGTCGGGGATTTTTGTCATTTCTGGCTTCCTTTTTTTAGAGTTTTTTGATCCTTTGACTTACTTCTATTATAAATTATATCATATTGATGATTCTTACATTTTTCATTTGAAAATTCCAGGACTACCCTTTCATACCGCTTGTAATACCGCTGCTGATGAACTGCTTCTGGAAAGATAGGAATATAACGACCATCGGGAGAGTGATAAGTAGTGACGCGGCCATCATATACTGCCAGAAGGTATAGTAGGTGGCATTAAAAAAGTTCAACCCCATTGTCAGCGTAAACATCTCTTTTTTGCTGGTTATTAGTAACGGCCATAGGAAATCATTCCAGGTTCCCATGAAGATATAAATAGAAAGAGCCGCCATAGCGGGTTTTGACATTGGGAGAATAATCCTGAAGAAGGTAGTGAAGATGCTTGCCCCGTCAAGCTTTGCTGCCTCTTCAAGAGATCTGGGAATACCCATGAAAAACTGCCTCATCAGAAAGAGTCCGAAGACTTGGGTTATCTTGGGTAGAAACAGCCCGATATAGCGGTTGACAAATCCATAATCAACCATCAGATTATAGAGTGGAATCATCTTAACATGCATCGGGATCATCAGAGTGGACAGAAAGAGAATAAACCACATATTCTTAAAAGGGAAACGGAGCCTGGCAAAGGCATATCCGCCAACCGAATCGAGTAGCAGATTACCGAGTGTTACAAGAACAGCGTAGATAACGGTGTTCAGAATCCATCTGGCAAAAGGTGTTATTTCAAATATCTTGATATAGTTTTCACCGGTCCCCGGCGCTCCAAAGAACTGCCACTTGAATATGTTGATTTCAGGCGGCCATTTCATGATGTCGACTCCGACTTCCTCTCCATTCTCATTCTCATAGGTCATCGGTGTAAGAGAGACCGCCCCGGACCAGAGAAACGGGAAGAGTGAGATGATACAATAGGCAATTAATATTGCGTATGAGATGATAACGGTAATCCTGAATTTTTTTTGTAAATCCATTTTTTCTCCTCCTCCCTTAGAAATAGGCTTCTTCTTTGATAAACTTTCTCTGAAGAACCGTTATGATTAAGATAATGGCAAACAGGACCATGGCGATCGATGAAGCATAACCCATCTTACTGTATTCAAAGGCATTTCTATAGATATAAAAGGCCAGCGTAACATTTCTCATATTCTCTATCAGGAAATAGATCTGATCAAAAACCTGCATACAGCCGATAATACCCATCGTGGAGACAAAAAGGATCTGAGGTCTCAATAACGGTAGGGTTATCCTGGAAAACTTCTGCCAGAAAGAGGCACCGTCAATATCAGCTGCTTCAAAAAGCGTATCCGGTATGTTTTGAAGACCTGCCAAATAAGTTATCATGAAGTACCCGGATGTCGTCCAGATGTTCATGATCATAATTGCGGGTAGTGCTGTAGCGGGATTTTGGAGCCAGTCCACGGAGGTTCCAATCACTCTGTTAAGCACACCGGGTTTGGCATAGATGAGTTTGAATATCATGGATATAGCAGCAGATGATGTAATAGCCGGTATGAAGAAGACCAGTTTGAAGAAGTTCTTCCCTCGTATGTTGCCATTGGCAATAACGGCCAGAAAAACCGCTAAAAAAGTCTGGATCGGGACGACTATGGCCGTATAAACCACGGTGTTCTTAAGGGAGGTCCAGAAATAGGGATCATCCATCATCTTCTTGAAGTTCCCGAAACCCACGAGATTCGGCTTGTATTTCATAAATTCATCCTTTTCACGAACCACGTATTGTCCCATAAATTCTTTAACAGTTACCTCTTCTTTTAATCTACCTGCCAGAAAGTCCTTAAGCAGCCTCTCAGTTTCGAAGTACCTTAAAGCCTCTTTCTGACTTTTATTAAGCGTGATGCCGACATCAGTCTCTATGAAGAATCTCAGATCAAAAGATTCTTTCAGTTCTTCAACAGATAGCCCCTCATCATCCGGGAAGACCATAAGATTCAGACTCAGGGTATCCTCAGGAACAATGGTGTTGTTAAGTTGCTGAACCTGAAGGGGCTGATATTTGGTGAAACTGTAAAACACTGCTGCAAAAACGGGATAGAATTCAAATGCTATGACGGCAAGTATGATTGGGGCGGCAAAAAGATAGCCGACCATGGCCTCTCTGGTTTTTGCTTTGAATATCATCTTATTGACCCACCTTTATAAAAAACCCGGGCGGGAATCGTCCCGTCCGGGTTAGGGGTATTTTTATTCAACTTCCACCCAGTTCATGTAATTATTCTCGATTTGCTCGAAGGCTTCTTCATAGGTGATTCTGCCATAGAAGAGATCCTTAAGTCGGCTGTTGATTTGGTCATTGGCTTCCTGGAAATTCCCGGAAGGTGTTGGTACCCGCCAAGCTGTGCCATATTCTGCTCCATTGTAGAAGGGTTCTTTCAACGCATCTGTGTCCTTTTCAGCAATTGTTTTTCTTGATGCCAGAACACCGGTTCTGTCTACAAAGATCTGTTGTCCCTCATTCGACAGGAATTTCAGCAATTTCCACGCCTCATCCTTATGGCTTGTATTTCTGTTAATCGACCACGATACCGTGTATATCATTGTGGATCTTTCCTGCTTAAAGGGCATTTCAACGATACCGGTTTTCTCAGCTACGTTTGGATATTGATCTCTTATAAAGCCCAATGTCCAGGGGCCAGACATGGCGAGTGCCACTTTCTCCTTACCAAAAGCGTCTCCTATCCAGTCCGCACCGAGATTCAGCGGTTCCTGTGCCACTTCATGCTTTCTTACAAGATCGCAATAGAATCGTATAGCCTCTTTTGCCTGTGTTTCCGTAAGAGCTGTATCAAGATCCTCCTTGACAAGCCTTCCCCCGTTACTCAATACGAACGGAAGAACTCTGTTGAGATCAGCTGAAAGGACCAGTGGCGTCTCTAATCCCTTTTCCTTGAATGTCGTACAGATCGTCAAAAATTCTTCCCATGTGGTGGAGTTATCCGGATAGTCAATCCCATACTCATCAAAGATTTCTCTGTTATAATAGAGTGCAAGAGTAGAAAAATCTTTTGGCAGTCCGTACAATCTGTCGTTGTAACGGAATGCATCAATCAGCGGTTTGTAAAAGGCATCCAGGTTGTAGTTCTCCTTCCTGACGTACAGGTCAAGCGGAAGAAGGGTGTTCTTGCCTGCAAACTCATCAAGCCAGGCAACATCAACAAAAAAGATGTCCGGAGCTGTTCCGGCAGACAACATCGTCTTCAACTGTTTGTTGAAATCCGGGATCGGCTCCCAAACCGCTTCTATTTCATCCTGGCTCTCGTTGAATACCTTCATCATTTCTTGAAGAGCCGCCTCCTCTGTCGGGTTTCCCCAACCGCTTACGCTGACTGTTACTGCGGAAAGCGATACCGATACAACTAAAACAATAAGTAATGCCAACAAAACAACTTTTTTCATAATCTTTCCTTCCTTTCCGGGTAATCTATACCCTAAGTTTGTGGTCTATTTATTTGAATTTCAATGTTGATTCTCGTTCAATCAATTCAACAGAAAACATTTCCGAAGTCATACCTTCCCCCTTGATCTGGGCAATCATCTTTTTGGCAACACTTTCGGCAATCTTCTTGATGGGTTGTCTGATGGTTGTTAACTGAGGTTCAAAGATCCTGGCAAGGGGAACGTCATCAAACCCCACAACCGGGATATCCATTTTTAAGAATTTCAGCAGTTTCAGGCAGCCAATGGCAGAAACATCCGAGGTTGCAAAAACACCATCGATCTTCTTCTTTCTCAATATTTCCTTTAAGGAATCATATCCGGCAAAGTTTGTATTGGGATGTTCAATGACCAGGCCTGTGTAATCCCCATAGACAACAAGCGATTCGTCAAAGGGGAGATTGTTTTCAAGGAAGGCCATTTTGAAACCGTCATATCTGGAAATTGAATCGACACTCCGTTTAAAACCGTTGAGCAAAAGAACTCTTCGGCAACCAATGTCAATCAGATGCTTACCGGCTAAATATCCTCCCCGAACATTGTCACAATCAACCCAGGTGTAACTGTCCTGAAGAGAGTTTCGTCCCACTGTGACGAAAGACTCGTTGTTATCAAGCAGAAACTTCAACCGCTTGTCGTCTTCCTCCATTCCCATTACGATAAATCCGTCTACAAGGTTCTTCTGTACGAAGGATCTGTAAGTGATGTGTGGCTTGTTTTTTGACTCCTCAAATGTAGTGATGACATATATTCCCTCTTCAATCAACGTGGTAATAACATGGCTTGAAAAGATCGAAAAATAGGGAAAGGTCATAAAAGTATCCTGTTTGTGCTTCTCGATTAACGCAACGAGATTCTTACGGTGGCTCCTCAGACCGCGTGCCATTTCATTTGGCAAGAATCCGTATTTAACGATGATCTTTTTAATCCTCTCTTTCGTTTTCTCAGAGAGTTTCTCCGGATGGTTGAAATACCTGGATACGGTCGTCGTTGAAACCTTTGCAAGTTTGGCGATTTCTTTAATGTTTGTCTTCAGTTAAATCAACCACCCTTTCATGTGTGCCATCAGTTTCATATGTTTTGTCACGGTACTTGAAAAGAAAACGCGCGGTGGAGTGAATGATCAACTTGTCCCGGGTGGTTTTGACGTTGATTTTCTGTCCTCTCCATATAAGAGAATAAGATAAAGATTCCCATTCATCCGGAATCCACGGATCGAAATTAACCGTATCTGTCTCATCAACGAAGAATCTGCCGAACCCCATAACAGCACTCAACCATGCCCCGCCGGTTGCGGCGGCGTGTAAACCGAGAAATGTGTTCCTCTGATTATCTGAAAGATCGGTAAACAGAGTCTTTTTGAAATAATCATAGGCATGTTCGTATTGATGAACACTAATCCCCAAAAGGGCATGGATGCCGGGACTTAATGATGATTTATGCATCGTTCTGCTCTCATAGAAGGAATAGTTTTCCTTTTGTTGTTCAAAACTGAATGTTTCGGGCATCAGATACATTAACATCAGGACATCAGGCTGTTTGATGAGAGACGTATCGTTCAGTCTTCCCAGATCGAGTCCTTTTGGCCATTTGGGCATACCATTATCATCGTATTCTGAAATCCGATATTCCTTTAATCTAAAATAGCCTTCAAACTGCTCGATAACATTGCTGTTTGGGTCTGTCGGAATAAAGATCTTTTCCGCAATGGCTTTCCATCTACCGGCACTCCCTTTCTCAAGGCTGATTTTTTCAATGATTTCGTTTAGGCATTCAGGATTCTCTCTTCTGTAACTTTCAAGAACAAAAGCCGAGTACTGGAGATTCCAACGGGCAAGATAATTGGTATAGACGTTGTTATCGACGTGCTCATGAAATTCATCCGGTCCGATCACATCTTTTATCTCATATCGCTCTTTCCCGGCGTTGTATTCCACTCTTGATTCCCAGAATTTTGCCGTTTCCATCAAAATCTCAAGACCGTAATGATCCATAAATGATTGATCAAGAGTAGCGCGGTAATAATGATAGATCGAAATGGCGACATCAGCACTGATATGATACTCAATATCCCCCGTCCAGATCCTGACCTTCTCCCCTTTATAATTCTCCCCCCATTTTGGTGTCGTTTCGTGACCGGTTTCTGCCGATTCCCATGCGAATCTTGCCCCGTTGTAACCGGATAAAAGGGCATTCTCCTTTGCGCCTCTTAATGTTTGATAACGGTAAAGCAGCAGTTTTTTGGCGATTTGAGGATTGGTGTAGAGAAAGAAGGGGAACATGAATATCTCTGTGTCCCAGAAAATATGACCTTTATACCCCTCGCCATGTAATCCCTTGGCCCCGATCGATGCATTGCTTTCTAACATGAAGGCTGTGGCATTAAGTTGAAAAATACACCATCGAAGCGCCTTTTGTACACGATTGTTACCTTTGATCCGGATATCGGTGATTTCCCAGTTTTTCTGAACGGCTTCAATGTGAGCACCTTTCTCTTCCTCGTATCCGATTTTCCGATACTCTTCAAAGTTCTTTTTGGCGTTAAAAAGCTGTGTGTGACCTTTCTCATCTTCAAAATCAAAAAAGATGACACCCGTTTTGCAAAATACCATCGGCACTGAATCTTTCATAAAGAACTCATACAATTCAACAGGCCTTGAATGCTCAACTCTGTAATTGACCCGCTTCATATCGAAATTGGCTTCTATAGAGGTAAACTGATGAATAGCCCTTGAATGATCAGTCAGTATAGAAGAGACGCCGATTCCCGTTCTTAAATCATAGGTTCGATGATGTCTGAAATGGCTTGTCCGATTGACAGGATCTTCAGCATTATTAATGACAGCGGTATTGATTGAGTTGAGCAGAAAAACCTTTCCGTTATAATCCGGTGATTGCAATGTGTACCGGCTGCCCCAGCGGTGCTTATTCTTCCAGCTGACAAAGCGTTCTTGAGATATTGAAAAAGTGAAGCCCGATTTGGTCTTCACGTTAAACTGATATGTAAAAATTCCTTTTCTAAGGTCAAACGATTCCGAAAAGTCTGAAAAATTGCTCTCTGTCAGTTCAAGTCTCTCAAACCCGTTCTGATTCTGAATAAAAACGTCAACAGCGAGCGGGTCGGGGATATTGACCAACTCCGGTATCGTTAAATGTGCCTTGTTGTAGCAGCCGGCAATATAGGTTCCCCCATTCTTGCTAGGATTAAAGCCGATGGTTCCCCGTAATCCAAAAAAACCATTGGCGGTGGTGAATTTCGTTTCATTGGCAAGTTGAGATTGTGTTGAATACTCCCGGGATGATATGATCCAGTTTTCCATAAACATAATGCACATCCTTTATATTATGGGGATTCTGAGAATGTAATCCTTTTCATTCACAATGATCCTATCATTTAATATAGATACAGTCAAACCCGATTAAATCCAATGAAAACGTTTTCATCTAATGGAATGAAAAGAAATGAAGAATTTTCAGTCTTTTTCACAATTTTTAAAGAAT
>CAZVWW010000082.1:0-1683 GCA_964631265.1 uncultured Thermotogaceae bacterium | reverse complement strand
ACTCTCTCGACAGGTAGAGTGTTTTGGAGGTGAAATAAAATGAAAATATTAAAAATGATGAACAAGAGAAGGATGTTACTGTTGGTTGGGTTGGTGGTTATTTTAGCGGGAGTCGTTTTCGCCAACACGAGTGAACCGGATCGATTTATGGTCAGATTTAACGATGCCTATCTGGTATTCACACCGGGATCCATGTCGATGCAGGTGGCTGCGGAGGGAGTCGTGCTCTCTTACGGAAGAGACTGGATCATGAAAAAGATGAAACCCTATCTGTATCATATCAAGAATCACAAATGGAATTTCTACTGGAAGGTCAACACATCGAGACGGGAAGTTTATCGTATACGAAACGGTCAGTTTGGCAGTTATGGTGGAGATCAGGAGAAACTCCCGGTCAATCTTGATGTCATCGGTGGTAACAGCAACGGACAACCCGAGAGATTCTTTATCCGTTTTACAAATGCCTATCTGGTCTACGTTCCAACTAGCAAGACGCTGCAGATTGTGGCTCAGAACAACGTAATTTCCTATGGGGCAGACTGGCTTAAGAAGAACATGAAACCCTATCTCTTTCACTTGAAGAAGAATTCATGGGTGGGGTTCTATTGGCAGGTCAACACCAGCAGAAAAGAACTGTATCAGGTGAAAAACGGTAACTTTGGAACATACGGTGGCAATTCGCATACAATCAATACTGACATAGATGTTGTCTATTAACCCCTGATGAACCAGAACATTAGAGCACAGAGGAGATCTGTGCTCTTTTTTTTATTGTAAAGGTTTCAAACGAACAGCGAACCCCACAAGGCCGGGTCCGACATGGACCAGCATAGACGGGACGATCTTATCCTGGTATATCTTATTGATGCCGTTTTCTTTCAATTTGCTGACAATCTCTGAGCAGAAGTCTGTTGTCTCAGAGGAAAAACCACTGTGATAGACGGCAGCTGCCTCGACTTCTCTGTCTTTGATGATATCCAGCATAATCTGCTCCATCTTTCCCACAGCCTTTTTCATTCCCCGTGCCTTGGCGGCAGTGTGATAAACACCGTCCTGACCGACCGTTATAACCGGTTTAAGGTTCAATACTTGTCCAATCGTACCACTTACCTTGCCAATCCTACCGCCGGCTTTCAAAAACTTCAACGTGGGAATGACATAGTACACCTTCAAATCCTGAGGAACGTATTTTTTTAGTTCAACTATAATATCGTTATAGGCCATTTTCTGATTTCTCAATTCAACAGCCTTCTGAACGAGCAAGCCGGACCCGATTGAGATGTTCAGTGTGTCAAAGACAGCTATGGATATATTGCTCTCCTGCTCCATGATTTCCTTGGCAACCATTTGAAAGACACTTGTGGTATTACTGATGTTTGAAGAGACATTGATGGCGATGATCTCATCATACCCCTTATTAATAAGATTGCGCAATCCTGCTTTCACATCAACATATGGCGTTCCGGTTGTCTTTGCGAAATCGTGTTCCATATATTTTAAGCATTCCTCTTCATGGATCTCATAATCATCCTTATAAGCGGTCTCACCCAGGATGACACTTAACGGAACGACTTCGATATCCTCTTTTTGGATGATCTCCTTTGGGGTGTCACTCGCTGAATCCGTTATTATTCCTATCATATGAACCTCCAAATTTCCTTTGATACTCTTATTTTAGCATAA
>CAZVWW010000081.1:0-10504 GCA_964631265.1 uncultured Thermotogaceae bacterium | reverse complement strand
TGCCCTGTTTGATATTCTCCGACATCTCATCCACGTTCTTTTCGAAGCGGTAATCGTCCGATGCCTTGCTCGCCAGCCGAAGCGCCTTGATGATATCAACCCCCGAGCCTATCATGACTGAAAGCGTCCGGCAATAACGCTCAAGCGCGCTGTTCTTACGGATCTTCTTCACACCGGGAACGATTCCAAGCACAACCGAGACGGTCCTTTTTCCTGGATTGCTGAGGAAGAAAAAGACGAGTCCTATCGTCGCCCCGATCAGAACGATCGTGACAAGTATCCAGTTGGATGAGAGGAATTGATTGACTTCAAGGAGCGAGGCCATGATACCCGACGGGGCTCCTCCGAAAGCTTCGGCAAGATTCGGCAGGATGAAAAAGGTCACGACAATGACCATCAGCACGGCGAAGACGAGGATGAAAAGCGGATAAGCCGTTGCAGAACGGATCTCGTCCTTCAGCTTCTTCTGCGACTCGTAAAACCGGGCCACCTTGTCGAGGGTTGTTTCCAGCGTACCACTGTTCTCCCCGGCATCGACCAGATTGATGAAGAGCTCATCGAACCCCGACTCATTGCTCAGGGCCTCGGCGAAGCTCATCCCGGATTCGATGCTGATCAACAGATTGCTGATGATCTTTCTGAACCGGTTTGAGAAGACTTCCTGATCGGCGAGGACTTCCAGTCCCGAGGCAAGATTCACCCCTGAATTGAGCATGATTGCCAACTGACGCGAAAAGGTCATGAGATCATCCAGTTTCAGGGGAAACAGTGATGAAGACTTCTTCTTCCGGACTGCTTTGATAGCGGTGACAATGTATCCCTGCCTGGAGAGGGAATTAATCGCATTCGCTTCGTTGGAGGCTTCGATAACCCCGTTTGCCTTTGCCCCGCTCATGTCTGTTGCCTTGTAGCTGAAATTCGGCATTCCTTATTCCTCCCGGTTATTCCTCATATTTGGTAAACCCTCTCTCCTTTAACGCCTCGATTCCCCTGGGATCGTTGATCTTAATCAGTGCCTTTGCCGCAAAGTCCGACACGGCAGCCTGCTGTGTCTCCCCGGTTGTCGGGTCGCTGACTGTCAATGTTGTCTTATCGTCCAGGAGGTTGATCAACGGATAGACCGCGCGTACATCCTGTATCATACCGAGCGAGTAGGCCGCCATGGCCCGGATGATCGGGCTCTCGTCCTCCAGACTGGAGAGGAGGTAAACAACGGATCGGGTGTCCCTCAGCTCCCCAAGCGAGATGATGGCCTGAGTTCTGACTTCCTCGTTTGTGTCTCTCAGCATCGCAATCAGGAAGTCCGTGTTCTCGTCCGCCTTGATCTTCCCAAGGGCGTTTGCCACGATGGATCGGATGGTGGGATTCGGATCGGAAACATAACTGTAAAAGGTGTTCAACGCCTTCTGATTGCCGATCAGGGCAAGGGTCCTCAATATGTTGATCTTCAGCTTTTCGTCATTGGTGTTCTTCAACGAGATGATCAGCGGTTCCACCGCCTTGTCACCGATCTGCGAGAGCATCTCGCGGGCCTTCCCGCTCTTTGATGAATCCGACAACAGATCGGAGAGAAACCAGGCCACCTCGGCGAGGCCCTCCGGAGACTGGATATCCACCATGATGCGTGCAATCCGTATCCCCTCATCGTAGGCGCCCATCATGCTGGCCAGTTTCAACTTGACCTTGAGCCATTTTGTGGCCGCGTCACCGATGTTGACAAGTGCCCCGTCAACCCTCGGATCATTTTCGCTCCCGAGCATCCACACGATCTGCTCTGCGGCACGGTTGCTTTTGAGCTGCCCCAGCGCCCAGACGGCGGATAAACGCAGTTGTCTGTTATCACTTTCAAGCAGCGGGAGGATGATCTCCTCAGCGCCGGGGTTACCGATATTGCCCATCGCTTCCACCGCGAGCTGCTTTTCCCGAATGGTGCCCATCTCGAGGACCTTCTTCCACTCCTCAAGTTCAATCCCCTTGTAACTGTTATTACCCGTTGCACTCTGTCCGAGACATGATACAAAGAATAATCCTAACACAGCCAAAACAAAGACCTTTTTCATCCCTTGACCCTCCCCGTTTTATTTGAATTGCTAAACATTAAATCTGATGTTGATGATATCCCCGTCTTTGACGATGTAATCTTTCCCCTCGGTGCAGTAGAGGCCCTCGTTCCTCAGAGCGCTCTCGCTGCCGTATTGGGCCAGATCGTCGTATGTCATCACATCCGCCCGGATGAACCCTCTCTCCAGGTCCGAATGGATCTTCCCGGCGGCTCTTTTGGCGTTAAGTCCCTTCTCTATGGTCCAGGCACGTACCTCATCCTCCCCGACGGTGAAAAAGGAGATGAGTCCCACATATTCATAGACAACGCGTGTCAGGCGGTCGATACCGCTCTCATTTATATCAAGCTCTTTCAGGAATTCGCGTTTCTCCGCTTCATCGAGCTCGTTGATCTCCATCTCGTATTTGCCGCATATCTCGATGAACCCGAAGTTGTATTGTTTCGCCATGTCCGTGATCTTTTCTTTTTCAGGGCTTGAATCCGTGAATTGTTCTTCATCACTGTTAATCAGGACAATAGAGGGTTTCAGCGTGAAGAGGCCGAGGGATGAGATGAGTTTCAGCTGCTCCCCGGTGTAATCCGACCGGTTGGGCCAGTCCTCGTTCTCGAGAATGGCGTGCAGCGTTTTCAGGATCTCCAGTTCCTTCTCCTCGTCCTTTTCGAGTTTTTTCTTGGCCGTTTCAAGGCTGGTCTTTCTGTTCTCAACCAGTTCGAGATCGTGCAGGATGATCTCGGTCCGGATCTCCTCGAACTGTTCCAACGCCCCCTTAAAGGCCTGGTCATGATTGCCGATCACCCAGAGCAGCGATTCCACCTTCTGTATCATTGAAAAGACCCTGTTTCGCTCCTTTGCGCCGGCCTGTGCATCCAGCCCGTATGTGTCGGTAAACGCCAGTGTGGCATACGTGGTCTTTTTGGGTTTGTACATCCCGGAGAGTCTTGTCACCCTTGGATCTTTCACCTTGACGAGTTTGGTCTCTCCCGGCTGAACCTTCTCCTCTTCTGTTGTGCCGGTGAGCAGATTAAAGATTGTGGTCTTTCCAACAAAAGCGGTTCCTATAACACCTATCTTCATAACACTTATCGCTCCATTCTGTCTTTGAGTGTGGTCGCCATATAGCTCGCCACGTGGCTTGGAACGGTTCCTGTGCCGAATCCGACATCATAGCCAAGCTCCAGAGCCAGTTCATGACTGATTCTCGGGCCGCCCACCGCTGTGATCAGACCGTTTCTGATGTTCTCTGCCTCGAGGAGTTCCATCAACCGGGTCAGATTCTTGATATGAATGTTTTTCTGCGTGACAATCTGGGAAACGAGAACGGCATCCGCGTTGACGGCCTTCAGTTTTTTGACAAGTTCTTCACAGGGAACCTGACTCCCCATATTATACACCTCGAACATCCTGTATCGCTCAAGTCCGAAATCCCCGTGATATCCCTTCATATTCAATATGGCATCGAGACCCACTGTATGGGCGTCACTCTCTATCGTTGCGCCGACAACAACAAGGGGGCGTTTGATGTGTTTTTCGATAAAGTCGTCACATTCCTCCCTTGACATATGTTGAAATTGGACCTCAACCACGTCGATGGCCTCCGTGTTGACACTCAGATTCGTGTTGCCGTAGGCGACAAAAAAGGTGAAGTTGCTGCCAAGGTCCTGCATCGAGACGATCTCGGCCTTCTCGAATCCCATCTTGAGGATGAGTCTCCTCGCCGCCTCTTTGGCAAGTGCGCCTGTCTTGACAGGAAGCGTGAACGAGAGCTGAACCGCTCCGTCGTTGGTTGTGTCCCCGTAGGGAAAGACCTCTCTGGGGTTGACCTCTTTCAGGATACCGTCGTTTTGCCGCTTCATCTTACTCCCCCCTTTCCAAGTCCTCCGAATTCATCGGGCACATTCAGTCTTTTCTTCAGTTCATCTTCAAACGGGTTGAAATAGCCCGGGCTTTTCCGGATAACGCCGTCAAGTCCCTTGCCTCCCGACTGCGGCCGCTTGATATCTCCAAAATGCCCCTCTTCGATGGTCTTCATCAGACCGACTTCATCGGTGTGCTCGAGCAGTTTAACGGCCTCTTTCAAAACAGTGTTCGCCCTTTCGGGGATGAAACCGTTGTCTTTGAGCGCGAACGCCATGCCCAGTGTTTTGGCGTTGTTGAAGATGTAATCGGCGTTTCTCAGCGCCAGATACCGGTCCTGCATGAACGGGGTGTGAATCGCCTCTGTCAGCATCCCGAGAAGTTGTATGTTCTGACCGGTCAGAACGGAGACAAAGTTGAACATGGTGTTCATGGCGTATCCCTTGAAGACATCCCCGGTCATGTGCTTCGTGGGCGGCATGTATTTCAGCGGTGCATCGGGGAAGAGCTCGCGGGCCAGCAGGGCGTGGGCAATCTCATAGAGCAGACCGTTTTCCATGTCCGGGTCGATCTCGAATGCGTGTCCGAGCCCCATATACCCGGGTTCCATGCCCGCCGCAAGGGCAAAGGCCTCGTTGATCAACTGTGAGGCCGTGACGGCATAGGCCTTCTCAACGGCATCAGAGGTGGTGAGATAATTATCCTCGCCCGTGTTGATCGTGATATGCGAGAAGGCACAGATCAGGCGTGAGAAATACTGGTCGATAAACGTCCGCTTCATGTTGATGTCCCGGAACAGGATCCCGTACATGGAATCGGCGAGCAGAAAATCAAGGCCCTCGGCTGCGCCCATCATGGCGATCTCGGGCATGCAAAGGCCCGAAGCATAATTCACAAGCCGGATATAACGTCCGACTTCCTCACCGGCCTCGTCCAGGGCCTCGCGCATGATCCGAAAGTTCTCCTGTGTGGCATAGGTTCCGCCAAACCCTTCGGTGGTCGCCCCGAACGGTACATAATCCAGCAGGCTCTGCGCTGTCGATCGGATAACGGCAATGATATCCGCCCCCTCGCGAACGGCCGCCCTGGCCTGCAGGACATCCTCGTGGATATTGCCCGTTGCGACAATCACGTATTTGTACGGGGTCTTCGGATCGCCGTAGACGTTGTTCAGCATGTTGTCCCGTTTATCGCGTATTCGGCCCAGCTCAGTTATTGCAGTTTGTGTGAGTTTTTTCGACAGGGCATTTACCTGATCATAATCCTGTGCCGATATCTCTGTGAGGTCGATCGCATCATCGGCCACCATTCCTGCAATCTCCAGCGGTGTTTTGTCCCGCTCCACACACGCATTTAAGACATAATAGGCCGCTCCGATGTCCAGGACGCCTTTCTCCCTGAGCGCTTTTACCACAACGTTGGCAAGTGGTGTATCCTCCTCATCCGTGCCTTTGACGCCGAGAAGCCTCAGAACAGTCCGTTCAATACTCGTGGTCGTATGGTCTCTGATCATTCCCTCAAATCGGGATACAATCTTTGTGGAGAGTTCCTTTGCCTCTCTGACTAATCGTTCATCCAATCTCAGTTTCATTCCGGTCATCGATTTCCTCCCGCAGTTAAAATAGTCTCTTTCTGTCATCTCCCGTATAATCGTATCCAAGGTGCTCATATGCTCTCGGGGTTGCCTTTCTGCCCCTGGAACTCCTGATTAAAAATCCGTTTTGTATCAGAAAAGGTTCGTAAACCTCGCTGATCGTCTCCGATTCAATGCCGACAGCAGCTGCCAGTGCGTTGAGTCCCGCCGGTCCGCCTCTGTAATGGTCTATCAGGGTTTTTATAATCTTGCGGTCCATCGAATCCAGGCCAAAACGGTCGATCTCCAATATCTTCAACGCCTTGGCGGCGTCTTCCTTTGTGATCGTCTCGTGTCCGCTGACGGTGGCAAAATCACGCACGCGCTTCAATATCCGGTTGGCAATCCTCGGGGTTCCCCTCGAACGGGCCGCTGCCATGGTGCAGGCCTCCTGGCTAATACCAATCTTGAGCAGGCCGGCCGAACGCATGATGATCGATTCCAGATCAACGGCCTCATAAAACCCGAGTTCCATCTGCATGCCAAAACGGTTCCGGAGCGGGGAGGTCAGTAATCCGCTTCTTGTCGTCGCCCCGATGAGCGTGAATTGGTTCAAATCGATCCGGATGGAACGGGCGCTCGGGCCCTTGCCGATCAGAATATCGAGTGAAAAATCTTCCATCGCCGTGTAGAGGACCTCTTCAACCACGCGGCTGAGGCGGTGAATCTCGTCCACAAAGAGGACTTCCCCCTGCTCGAGATTCGTCAGGATAGCTGCCAAGTCCCCCTGTTTTTCAATGACCGGGCCGCTTGTGGTGTGGATCTGACAGCCCATCTCGTTGGCGATGACATTCGCCATCGTTGTCTTGCCGAGTCCCGGCGGGCCGGCAAGCAGGACATGGTCAAGGGGTTCGCCCCTTATCTTTGCCGCCTCTATGGAGACCGAAAGCCTCTCCTTCAACTTGCTCTGTCCGATATATTCTGAAAGTGTTTTTGGTCTTAGATTGGTAAAGGGTCTGTCTTCCTCTTTTTGTTCACCGGATACAAGCCGGTCCTCTTCCACCTGTTCAAGAAAATCGCCATCCAATTCTCAGTGTCACCTCACATCTCTATTTTCAGCATACGCCAGTTGCCGTTGCTGTCTCTTCTAAAGACCATCTCGCCTTTATCCTTAAACAATTGCGTCAGTGCTTCTTTCTGATGATAACCGAACTCCAGGTAAACGGTCTTTCCCCGGAGCATCGGGGCCTTTTTGGCCAGCCGCCTGTAATACTTCAAGCCATCGCTGTCACGGGCTTTATCCGAGGTGAAAAGGGCCTTGTGCGGCTCGTACGCCAGGACGCTTTCCTCCACCCGTTCAATATCCTCTCCGGCAATATAGGGCGGGTTGGAAACGAGGATATCGGTCTCTTTCAGGATCGCGTCAAGCCCCTCCAGAAAATCGGCCTCTTTAAAATCAATGCGCCCGCTGACCTGATTCAAGTCCGCATTCTTACGGGCAACTTCCAGCGCCTTCCGGTCGACATCTGTGGCTGTCACACTCGCCCCTTGAAGCAGTTTGCAGAGGGTAATGGCCATCACACCGCTGCCGGTTCCCACATCGAGTATATGCAGTCCGCTTTCCCCCCGGTGGTCGTTGAGTATCCATTCGACAAGCTCTTCGGTCTCCGTTCTCGGGATCAGGACATTCTCATCGACCCGGAACGGGAGGGAGAAGAATTCATGATAACCGAGGATGTACGCGATGGGCTCTCCGGCGGCCGCCCTTTTGATCAGGGATTTGAAGGCCTTGAGATTGCCCGCCTCCATCGCTTCTTTCCAGTCGATATAAACATGTGTCCGGTCCTTATCCAGTACCTTTCCCATGAGCCTCTCGGCACTTAAGCGAGGCGACTCGACATCCTTTTTCCTGAAATAGTCCTCCGTCCAACGTATCGTTTTGCCAACTGTCCAAATTTCCTCTATTGTATTTCATCCAGCCTTTCTTTTTTTGAATTGCTTTTCCCGTGTATTGGATCAATCTCCACACGGTAATATTTTACCATAAAAGAGAGGGCTATTTAAGCGACTCTCTATCTTTTCTGTGATATAATTACGGTGAACGGTATTATGAGGGACTTTTTTGGAGCGAAAACCTTTGACAGGGATAATCAACAGCTTCATGCTGCCTTTGAGAGGAAGTGTTTTGGATCAATTCCACCTATTGGATCAAGCGTTACGGAATCAGTTTGAAGAAGAGTCTGGGACAGAATTTTCTGACCCGGGAGTCTTTGGCGGAAAAGATTGTCGCCATCCCGGATGATATCGAAAACAAAACGGTTCTTGAGATAGGTGCCGGTGCCGGGGCAATAACGGCGTATCTTTTGAAAAGGCATTCGCGGGTCTACGCCGTTGAGATTGACAGACGGCTGGCGGATTTATTAAACGAGCGGTTCGGGGAGGACAGCAACTTCCACCTGATCACCGCCGACTTTATGGACGTTGACATGGACGAATTGTCACAGGGGGAAAAGCTCTTTGTTATCTCCAATCTGCCCTACAGCAAGGCGATGGCCATCATCCGAAAATTAACGGAGAACATCCGGCTCATGGAGCAGGGGGTCTTCATGCTTCAGAAAGAGGTCTGTGACAGAATTGCCTCTCCCCCTTCGAAGAAGAGCTACGGCTCGTTATCGGTTTACATCCAGTACCATTACAACGTGGAGAGGAAGATGAGGATACCGAAAGACGCCTTCGTTCCCCGGCCGAAGATCGACTCGGAGATGATCGTCCTCATCCCGAAGAAGACATTTCCCCTCGGGGAGAATCCAAAATCGTTCTTCGATTTCGTGAAAAAGGGATTTGCCACAAGGAGAAAGAAACTGACCAACAATTACAGCGAAAAGAAGCTGATCAGAGACGCGCTGCTGAAGATAGGGAAAGATGAAAATGCCAGGGCCGAAGAACTGGCCTTAAACGAATGGCTATCACTTTACAAAGAGGTGATGCGGGTTGAATGAGTCAATCATCAACGAGATGATCCAGCGGGTGCTCTTTTCCACCAACGAGGGCGCCATCATCATAAATTCCAACAGAAGTATCGTGTTTATCAACAAGACCGCCATGGAAGTCCTCGGCTATGACAAAAAGGAAGATGTTATCGGAAAGGATGTCACCGAGGCGATCCCGAACACCCGGCTGCATATCGTCCTCCAACGGGCAATGCCCGAGTACGATAAACTGCAGTATCTGAAGAACACCACCATCTACACCTCCAGGATCCCGCTCTTTGACGTCAGCGGAAACATCATGGGGGTCGCGGCCATCTTCCGCGACATCACCTCCGTGCAGAAGATGGCGGAAGAGGTCACCAACCTCCGCCAGATAGAGGAAACGCTCGAGGCGATCATCAACTCGACCCGGGATGCCATCTCGGTTGCCGATGAGAACGGTAAGATCATCATGGTCAATTCCGAATACTCCCGGATAACGGGACTTTCAGCCGAAGAAGTGGTGGGAAGGCCGGCGACGATCGACATTGCCAACCAGGACGAAAGCAAGCACATGCTCGTTGTCAAGACGCGACAACCCGTTCTGGGCAGGCGGATGATCGCCGGCAGGACAAAAAAAGAAGTCATTGTGGATGTGACCCCGCTGTACGTGAAAGATGCGTTTAAGGGCAGCGTTGCCGTCGTCCACGATGTTTCCGAGATCTCAAACCTGATGGAGGAGCTGGCCAACGCAAGGTCTCTGCTGCGGCGAACCAAGGGCAGCTTCACATTCGACGACATCAAAGGCGAGAGTCCGAGGTTACGTGTGGCGATCGAGCAGGCCAAACGGGTTGCGGGAACGGATGCGACCGTCCTGCTCCGGGGCGAGCAGGGAACCGGAAAGGAACTCTTTGCAAAGGCCATTCATAATTGCAGCGCCCGGGGGGACAACCCCTTTGTAAGTGTCAACTGCGCGGCCTACGAACCGGGCGAGATCGGCACAGCTGTCTTCGGCGACATGAGCGAACCCTCCGAAAGGGCTTCGAAAAAATCGCTCATTGAAGAGGCCATTGGCGGTACGCTCTTTCTCGATGAGATCGCCATCCTCGACAAGTCGAGCCAGGCCAAGCTCCTTGATTTTATGAAATCAAACGACAACGGAAAGACCCGAAACACCGATAAACACGGCTACGATCTGAGAATCATCACCGCCACATCGGAGAATCTTGAAAAGATGGTGGAGGAGGGCGAGTTCATCGAAAACCTCTACAACCGGCTGGGGATCGTTCCCATCTTCATCCCCCCTTTGCGGGAACGTCCCGAAGACCTGCAGTATCTGGTCTATTCCATCCTCGAAAAACTGAACAACGACTACCGGCGTGATGTTAAAAAGGTCAGCGATTCCGTTTTCGAATTGTTTAAAAAATACACCTGGCCCGGCAATGTCAGAGAGCTTGAGAACATCCTTGGCCGCGCCCTGATAAAGGCCCAGCCGTTTGTTCAGGAACTGACCCTGGAACACTTCGATTTTCTCCTGCCGAATCTCAACGAGAAGATATTGAAAAAGGCCGGCCAAAGAGGCACGTTGAAAGAGGCGGTTGCAAGAGCGGAAAAACAGACGATCGAGGAATCGCTTTTCGAAAACCGCGGAAATCGCGCAAAGGCCGCAAAAGAACTGGGAATAAGCCTGCGCTCCCTCTATTATAAGCTGGAGCGCTACGGCATCAACATCAAAAGCGGGGGAAATTGACATGGAAGACCTTCAGAACGAAAGAGACAACCGGAACATTCCGTTGAACAAGGTCGGTGTGAACAAGGTCCGGTATCCCGTCTTCCTCAAAGACAAAAAATACGGCGAACAGCATACCACCGGAACGGTCAACATGTACGTCAATCTCCCCGAGGACTTTCGCGGAACGCACATGAGCCGGTTCATCGAGATACTCCATGCCCATGCCAACAAGATGGAGCTGCGTAATGTCAAATCCATCCTACAGGATATGAAGAAGGCCCTCAAGGCCGAAGAGGCCCACATGGAGATGAGT
>CAZVWW010000080.1:0-10635 GCA_964631265.1 uncultured Thermotogaceae bacterium | reverse complement strand
AAGTCCCCCGGCTTGGAACGCTCAAAACCCGAAAACACCCCCCTGGGTGTTTACCGGCTTTTTTACACAGAACCTCAAAATTCACAACAGGGACCGTCCCTCCTGTTGTTTTCTGGTGTGATATACTACTGTGCCAGTTTTTCTATCATTAATAAAAATACGGGGGTAAAAGAAGTTGACCAATATTAAAACTGTCCGAAAACAATACTCTGAATTTCAAGAAAGTGATTATCAAGCCATCATGGCGATTTGTCACAAGGTCTTTGAAGGTCCCGATCATGCCTTCATCAACGAGTTTATCCGAAAAACGCCTTTTCGAGATGAGAACTGTGCGTTTTTTGCCTATGACAACGACAGACTGGTTGGGTTTGTCCATCTGGTGGATACACCAATGGATTATTTCGGAGAGGAGCTCAGAAGCTGTGAATTGGCGATTGTCGCAACGGATCCGGCGTATCAGAAAATGGGGGTCAGCAGTCGATTAACTGCTATGTTTATGGAGGAGGTTGACAAAAAGGGGTATGCCTCCATCTTCATCCAGGGGATTCCTTATTTTTACAGAAGGTTCGGGTTCCATTATGCTGTGCCAATGCACTCAGGGGAATTTAACTTTGAGGAGACCGAAAACAGTAAGCAGAATCATGACAATATTGTAGAGGCCTCCTCAGAGGAGACTGAGTTTCTTTACGATCAATGCCTTGAGGCAAGAGAACAAAAACCGGGGATTTACAGATATCGAACAAAATCTTTGATCAGACAGAGCCTGACCGATTATGAGAGTCTTGATCTCAAAAAGTTTTATTATATCGTGATGGACAACAGGGAGAAAAAGGGGTATTTCTGCCTAAAGAACGATCCGGATCATGTGAATCTTGAGGAAATCTCCGAGATGAGTGCACACGAATACGAAAAAGTCTATCGCTTTCTTCGGGAAAAGGCCTCTGAGAAAGGTAAAATCCTGCTGAATATCCCGAAAATCTCTTCGTTTGTCGATTATCTTCAGAAATTGTCTGAAAAAGGCGAAGGAACTCTCAAGAAAGATCTCGGTGACTATGCCTGGCAGGTTTTAGTGCCCGATTATCTCAGGTTCTTTGAAGCGATTAAGCCGGTTTTGGAGAACAATGTCGCCCATTCTGAATTCAAGGACAGCACCATACGTTTTGATTTCAACACATACGGGGAATTGATCGAGTTCAACATCAAAAATTCCAAAATAGAACTTAAAAGAAAACCCTGGCAACTGACATGGGATATCAACATTCCACCCCAAGCCCTTGTGAAGATGATCTTTGATAATTTCTCTGTTGAAGAACTGGCCCCCATTATCCCGGATTTGATCATCAAGAAAAAAGAACTCAGACAGTTGTTTAAAATCCTTTTTCCCAAGCGTCCGGTCCATTTTTATCAGGGATACTGATTAAGAAGAATGTCAACCCGGGGAGACAGGGCCTGTCCCCACGGGTTGCTTTGAGCCGTGTTTGATGTATATCGGAACCATTGTCATGGCGGATTCTCGAAATATCGTGATTGGATTTCAGGTTCAATACATGCAGACAAAACAGTTTATAGACAACCGTCAATGGGTTTTGTTTTTTCGTTTAAATTATAAATGTTAAAAGCTTATCTTGATTCCAGACCTGGCCTTCGATGTAAGGCAAGAAATCCTCCGGCACATTCCCCCACCAGTCTTTATCGGGAAGGCCTTTTTTATTCAGGATGGCGTTAATCTCGGTCAATGTAAACAGTTTGCCGTGGTATTGTGCCTGGTAATACTCCTCTGGCTTTTGCTCATCCAGAGCAACTGTGTACATGCTGTCAAGGAAAGTGAAACTCACTTCCTCCTCCGTAAACAAAGACAGGGGGATTTCGATCTTCTCGATCTTTTCCGCTTCCATCTTTTCCTCGATTTTTTCCGAGATGCCGAGCACTGTATAGATCGGATAATCCTGCTTTGGGCGGCCCCCTTTTGCCATGAATGCCTTTTTCAGCCAGCTCTCAGTCTTTCTTCTCTCGTTAAGGTAATGTTCGGGGTTCTTGAAACGTCCCCACATCTCATTGTCTTCATATAAATCAACCATGATTTTTAAAGCCTCTTCTTCTTCCAAAGAAGACAAACTCAAAAAAGGCTTGCTTCCCGTCCGGTAGTAATGGGTTAGATAGTTGATCATGATAAATTCCTTTCATATAAAGATAAAAATGGTCTTGATGAACTGGATAAATCATTTTATCATAAACGTGACTTAAAGGGACAGATCTCAATCGTCTTAAGCCATTTTCTTTCTTAAAACCCGGTAGAGGTTCAGCAGCATCAATGACAACAATGTGGCGATAATCCCCCAAAAGCTGATCCATTTGGTGATGGTGGCAACGGTTGTGAGCGTTAGCAAGGGAGCCATCACTTCGGGAAACAGGTTGGTGTTCGCCATCATGGCAACGTTTTCGACGACATCACATACGGCTCTGGTTATCGGTAAAATCATGAGCCATTCGAACAAATAGTTTAGGGACGCCTTCTTTAACAGGCGAACGATGAATGTAGACTGCAACAAAAAGAACGAAACAATGATGATGAAATCAAGCAACAGCAGGATTAAATACGCCTCTCTCCCGGTTTCACCAATGATTTGGAGATGATTAAGGATTTCGCCCGGTGTATTCAAAAAATTCATATCCAGCATGCCTGTCCCGTCTGTCACTTCTTTAAAATGCCCTTTACCAAACCACGGGTTCTCAATGAGGAACATTGAGGCAAAGAACATTAACATCACCCAGCCATTTTTCCCTGAATCGACAATCGCGTATAAAAACGTCTTTAGTTTTTTCACAAAGAACACTCTCCTTATGGTAAAATTAATAAAATACATAATCGGTTTTCCAAAATACCTCTAAGTGTTATGGGTAATATTTTGGGATAAATAATATACCGACGGTATATATAATATACCATAAGTATATTATAATGTCAAGCTTTTATCGAAAGGAATTTTTATATGACAATGAGCAGGAAAGAGAGAGAGCAGTTAGCCAGAAGGAATGACATCATGAAAGCAGCCCGGGAGGTCTTTGCCAAAGAGGGATATGAGAATGCTTCAATGAATAGGATTGCCAAAGAGGCAGAGTTCACGAAAAGGACTTTATACCAATATTTCAAAGACAAGGCGGATCTCTATCTCTCCGTTTTGCTGGACATTTATTCAGAGATGAATGAGGCGCTAGCCAATGAAGCGTATCAGAGCTCGAATGGATATGAAACAATTGAGAAATTCGTTGAACAGTTTCGGCAATATTATAAGAACCACCCGAATGATTTCAGGATCATATATGATATCGGCAAAGTAAGAAAACTGACGGATAATCAAAAAATCAACCACTTTGTCGATAGGGATGCTCAGTTGACAAAATCCCTTGCTGAGATCATTCAAGCGGGACAGAAAGATGGGAGCATTACAAAAAAGCACAGTGCTGAGGATTTGGCAGTGAATCTAAAATTCATCCTCACAGCTGTTTTTGATAAACTAACGGTTAGCGGGGAAACCTACACCCGTCACATTGGGAAAAGCCGGGAAGCCTTTACGAATGGCTTACTTGAGATGGTATTGGAACCGTTAAAGGAATGAAGGGGATTAAATGAAACAATACAGTGTCTTTGATGTCCTCGGCCCGGTGATGATTGGGCCTTCAAGCTCTCACACAGCCGGGGCTGCACGCATCGGAAAAGTGGCCCGATGTATCGCCGGGGATGACTTTCATAAAGTGGCCTTTTATCTTCACGGGTCTTTCGCGAATACTTATAAAGGGCATGGCACCGACCGGGCGTTGGTTGCAGGTGTTCTTGGGATGGAACCACATGACATCAGACTGAGCCAATCCTTGAAGATAGCCAGCGAAAAGCATATTGACATATCCTTCCACAAGGCGGATCTGGGTCTTGAACATCCAAATACGGTGAAGGTTGTTTTCTACCATAGTGATGATCAACATCAAACAGAAGTAATGGGCTCATCCATCGGGGGCGGTAATATCGTCATTACAAAAGTGAATGGGTATTCCATCAAATTCAAAGGGGATTATCCCACCCTCTTGATCTTTCACCGGGATCAAAAGGGGGTTATCCGGGATGTCTCGGACCTGCTTTCGATTAATCGCCTGAATGTGGCCAAGATGAAAGTGAGCCGTAAGGTCAAAGGGCACGGAGCTTCAATGGTTATCGAAACAGATGATGTCATCCCCGCTTTTTTCAAAAAACAACTGTTGCACATTGAGCATATTGACTCCGTCAGCATGATCAATCCAACCAGGGAGGTGTTCTGATGTATATCAGCGGGGATGAATTGTTGAGGTTGGCTGAATCAAAGAACGTCAGAATCTCCGAGATCGTGATTGAAGAAGAAGCCAAAGAAAGTGAAACGGACAAAGAACAGATTATGAACCGCATGAAAAAGCATTACCGGGTCATGAGAGAGTCAGCCGAACACTGTCTGAATCAGAAAATAAAATCAGTGGGAGGTATCATTGGCGGAGACGCGAAAAAGCTCAATGCCTATGCAGGGACAAAGAACACATTATGCGGTCAAACCGTTAACAAAGCGATGGCAATGGCTCTCTCAACATCTGAGCTGAACGCCGCCATGGGAAGAATATGCGCGGCTCCGACGGCGGGATCAGCCGGGATCATCCCGGCTGCGATTCTATCTGCCTCACAAACCCTGGGTTCCAATGAAGATCAGATTGTCCATGCTTTGTTGACCGCCTCGGGAATCGGGAAGATCATTGCCCAGGAAGCCACATTGTCCGGAGCCGAAGGCGGTTGCCAGGCGGAATGCGGCTCTGCCGCTTCGATGGCGGCTGCGGCCGTTGTGGAGTTGTCAGGCGGATCGCCAAAACAATCACTTCATGCCGCGGCTCTTGCTCTGAAGGCGGTTATGGGGCTGATCTGCGATCCCATCGCCGGTTTGGTTGAATCCCCCTGTGCGTTGAGAAATGCTTCAGGCGTTATCAATGCATTGACCTGCGCAGATATGGCTCTGGCCGGTGTTGAAAGCGTTATCCCCTTTGATGAGGTGGTGGGGGCGATGTACAGGGTAGGCAAAGCCTTGCCGGTGGAGTTCCGCGAAACGGCGCTTGGAGGCATAGCGGCTACGGAGACCGGAAAGAAGATCCAAAAGAGGATTTTTGAAGATGGTTAAGGGATAATACTATTAAGCCCCTCTTGACAAGCCACCTGTTTCATGGTATAATGTAAAATGAAAGTCAAAAGAAGAGGAGCCCAAGAGGCTCCTTATTTTATTATAATATTAACTTTCTTTTAATCTTTAATCCTTGCAGTATCTCTTTTATGGTTGTATGCATATCGTTTCAATTTCAAACACCTCTGCATAAGAAAAATGCCTTCAAATCCTGCCAAATGCCTTTAACAGGTGTAAGGCTTTAAGCGTGAGAATAGCGGCCCAGTCCTGCTTCGATTTTTGCCAGGCTTCTTCATATTGCCCCCACGTCCAGGTGGGTTCTATGTGTTGATTCGTCTCCATCTCATCCACGAGGACATCCAGATGGGTGTTGATGAGTTCGTCGGAGATGCCGAATGTTGATTGGTTATTCTCCGTAACAAAATCAAGGGGTTTCGGAACATATTCGCCCCATTTTTCCCTGTCTGTAACCAGCAATTGTTGAACCGCCCGTGTGATCTTTTCTTCCAGCCGTTTTTTCTTTTGTTCATCGGTTTGTTTTTTATACAGCGGGATATAACAATAAATCTCATGCTCGGATTTGAATTCCTCTTTTGCTTCGATCTTCTCAATGGCAATATCGTTGAGCGCCTTCGGGTTTAATGCCTCAAAATAGTCCTTGAATTCAAGCAGATAGGCAACGATTTCAGCGGTCGGATTGCCCCAGGAATAATCGATCACCGTCATGCCGATATCCCCCTTAAATTCCCACCAGGGAGCGTGGGGATAATCGTTGACGGTTTTCGGGACTGCGCGCCATCTTTTTTCGCTCTCAAAAAACGATTTCTGCAAATAGGCCGATGCCTTCTTCAAAACCGTCTCAGCCATTTCCGCCGGGATGTATTCTGATAGAATGCGTAAACCGATGGAAGTAGCGGTCGCAGAGGAATCCGGCAGCCTGAAATCCGGTTCCATTCCGTTGCCAAACCCGCCGTCTTTGTTTTGATATTTCAGCAAGGCTTTGAGGATGTTCTCCTCATTCTGTTTCTCAAAAGTGTGAATAAAGATTTCCCTTTCCAACTCCCTTCCAACGTTAAAAAGAAACCTTCCGGCGGCTTCCAGTGTTTCTTTAGTGATCTTTTTCATGCCCTTTCCCCCTTGTGTTCAGTGAGTTTCTATAAAACCCTTTTTAACCTCTTCAAACCGTTGCTGAGGACACTCAATTATACCAAAAAAAGCTATCGGCTAAACGTTCATCTAACCATGATATAATGGACATGAGGTAATCTAACTGCAGTTGCCCTTTTAAAGAAGAGGTGATCCACATTGTTCAAGATGCCTGAAAAAATCGTATACGCCCTCCCTGAAATAATCGGAAACACCGATCTATTTGTCGGTAGAAAAAAAGAATTCGACTTTTTTCTTGGGGATTGGTATAAATATCTGGAAAAAAACTTTACAATGAATCAGGCGATAATCTCCAGAAGGAAAAAAGGGAAGACGGCCTTTCTTCAAAGGTTCTTTAATATTCTATGGAGCACTTGTCTTGAAAGGGATGAACCGAAGACCACCGTTATTCCCTTTTATTTCTCTATACAAGACACCCCCACTCAACTCGGAGCTTTCGCCTTGGACTTTTATACAAAATTCCTAAAGTGTTATCTGTCATATACAAGACAAGAACCGGAATTCTTAACAGCTGAATTAGAGCTCTTTCAACTTGAAAAAAAGCTGAAAGATGACTATATAAAGGATACTTACGAAGCCATAATTCAAAATAAAAAAGAAGGAAACTGGGGGAAAATGTGGCAACTGGCAAGCAGAATACCAGCTTCTGTTGCAAGAATCGAAAAAATAAAAATCGTCCAAATCATCGACGAATTCCAAAACATCAACGGATTCATTTACGATCAGCATGGCAAAGTAATCGACAAAATGAGCGGAACCTACATGCAGGTGGCAGAGATGAGAGAAGCCCCTGTTATTGTCTCGGGGAGTGAAGTCCACTGGCTCCTTAGAATTGTCAGCTCCCTTACGGGAAGATTTCAAATCTACAATCTCAGCAACCTTCCCGAAGAAGAGGCAAAGATGGCTATGGAAAAATATGCTTATTATTCAGAAACCGCAATCGATGAAAAGGCCAAAGAGAAGATCTGGCGACTGACCAAGGGTGATCCGTTGTACATCAAAGCCCTCTTCTTAAGCCGCTACAACGACAAAAAAGACTACACAATGGACGAGAATATCGTGGAAGTCTATGAGCGGGAGATTGATGACGGGGGGGAGATCTACTGGACCTGGATGGAATACATGCTCAAAACCTTCCGTTCGGTCAACAAAATCAACTCCAAACGCATCATGCTCTACCTGTTCAACCAGGGCCGTGAAAGAACAAGAGACCAAATCAAAGAAGACCTGAACCTGCCCTACACCGATGAAGAACTGGAAGAGAAGTTGGAGGCATTAATTGGCGGAGACCTGATCTCCCACGGCAGAAGCCATTTTAATTATAAGATAACCGAGGATAAGACCTATGAACTGGTCTTTAGAAATATATATCAAGAGGAAATCGACCACTTTATCCCCGACATCAAAAAAGAAATCAAAAGGGCGCTGGGAAAAGACAACTACATCAAAGGGAAATTCCAGGAATTTTTAATCAAAGAGCGACTGAAAAAGCCCTTCAAACTCAGCGAAATCACCGAGAATGGAGAAAACATCGCCATCCACCCGGACCAAATAAAAGAGCGGGACTTCAAAAAGATAGGCCTCAAAACCTATGAGATCGACGTCGTCATATCGGCAAAAAGTCCAAAAAACACAACCCTCTACATCGACATTAAAAACAAGAAGGGAAAATACGGCAAGCAGGACGCCGACAGATGGATAAAAATTGCAGCGGCGCTTAAAGAAGCGGAACCGAAGAGCATTTGTATGGCCTACTCAGAAACAGGTTACACCAAAGGAACGAAAGAAAGGCTAAAAGAAAACGGCGTGCTCGTTATTCGCCATCAGAAAGAACAATAAGAATTCAAAAGACTGAATCTCTTCCCGCACTCTCTTTTAAGAAAGGAAACACAGCGTTATTGATTCGATATTGTACATATCGTTGCCACTTTCAGTACAATTTGAGAATTCACAGTTCATTCATTTTTTCCAGTAATGCGTCGGGCTCGAAAGGTTTTTTGATATAGGCATCCATTCCTTTCGCAAGGGCGTTTTTAATCGTCTTGTTTTGAACGTTGGCCGAAAGGCCGATGATGATTGTCTTTTTCCCCTCATTCGGTATCTTTCTGATTTCTTCTGTGGCTTTGATCCCGTCCATACCGGAGAGTTGAATGTCCATCAGAATGAGATCCGGTTTCTCGGATTTATAGAGTTTGATTGCCTCATGTCCGTCATTTGCGGTTATGAGAGTTGTTTCAGTAAAATGATTGCCAAAAATCTTTTGGGTGAGTTTAAGATTAATGGGATCATCTTCAACGATCAGGATCTTATTCAAGTGCGTCTTGTTCGTCTTTGACAACCTCGTGGACTTCCCGGTCTTTTTCTCGTCTTTCTTCCCTTCTTCGACTCTTTCAAACGATAATACAAAGCTGAATGTACTCCCCTTTCCCGGGGTGCTTTGAATTTCAAGTTTGGAGCTCATCATATTTAACAGGGCATTGGATATGGAAAGGCCAAGGCCTGTTCCACCGTATTTTCTTGTGATGGATGAATCTCCCTGGGTGAACTTGTCAATGATCCGATCAATTTGCTCAGAAGAAATACCGATGCCGGTGTCGGTGACGTTGAATTCCACCACGACGGTTTGTTCAGTAAGTCTTTGCGTTTTGAGGGAGAGTTCAACTCGTCCCTTTTCCGTGAATTTGACAGCATTACTCAGGAGATTGATGAGGACCTGGTTCAACCTTAAGGGATCCGTTTTGACATCAGCTGGAAGCGTATCATCGATTTTCAGAATCACGTCTAACTTTTTCTGGTCAGCCGATGGCTTTATCATTTTATAGGCATTTTCAACCAGGTGTGTAATGTTGGTAGGCTCCTCTTCTAATGTCAGCCTGCCGGCCTCTATCTTTGAAAAATCAAGAATATCGTTGATCAGTTGAAGAAGTTTTTGGCTTGAGTAGAGCACACTCTCGATGTACTCTCTTTGTTCCTCTTTTAAAGATGTGTCATTAATCAGCTGGGAGAAACCAATAATTCCATTCAGCGGGGTACGCAACTCGTGGCTCATGTTGGCGAGAAATTCAGATTTGGCTTTGTTGGCGGCCTGTGCCTGTTCTTCACGGTCAAGCAGTTCCATGTTCATGGCCTCTATCTCTTCATAATTCGATTCCAGTTCTTCGTTTTGAGTATGCAGGGTATCAATCTTTTCTTTGAGCGAGCTTGCCATGCGATTGATGCCGTTGGTGAGTTTGTTGAGCTCAAAAACACTTTTGTTTTTGATGCCTTTGTCGACCGGATGATTCAATTGGCCTCCGGCGATCTTATTCAGGTTGTTGGACAATGTCGAAATGGGGGCGGTAATCTTTTTTGAAGTGTAAAAAACGAGAAAGGCACTGATCAACACCGTAAAAAGCCCAAACGTCATATACATCCTCAGGCCATTCGCCAGGTTCTTTTCTAAAATTCCTGTGTCATAGCATATTTCCACTACCTTGCTCAAATCCGTTGGGACTGCGTCGGTTTTAAGACCGAGCAGGATGTATTGTTTCTTGCAGGTGTCTGTTTCGTAAGTTCTGGATTTTTCGTCTTCCAAATAGAGATCGCGAACGATTTTTTTTGTTTCCTGTGAGATCTCCGCTTCAGGATTGTTTAAAACCCTGATATTCTCCAGGATATTGCTGGCCCTTAATATTCTGATGTTTTGAACATACCGGGAGGTATCACTTAGTTTTTCTGATAAGCTGAAATAGTTGAGTTTGTCGATATAAGGTTTGAATGTTTCAGAGTTCAGTCCGGCTTCAAAAATATAGCGGCCATCATTCGATTGTAGATAGGCAAATTTTCTCAGCCTGCCGGTTTGCGTTTCCGGGGTAAGGGCGTCGGAGACAAAATCATTCTCTTGAAGCCGTCTCTTGAGATTTTCAAAGAAGCCGGCATACTGGCTGAGATCCAGCCCCATATCCTTTTCATAAGTCGTATCGACGATAATTCCTTCGGAAGTGATGATATAGAGATCGACATTGTATTCTGTTGTCTCCATGATCTGCTGAAAGTCGATGGCCTCTATCGATTGATTCTTTTCATATTGTTCCTTCATTGTCATCAACAGCTTCTTCAGGTCTTCATCAAAAACCATGCCGAGCATCTGGTAACCCGAAGAGACCGTTTCGATGTTGTTGATAATGCTGTTCTCTATGTTTTTTTCGATTTCCGTGTTCTTCTCAGTAATTTGAGCTTTCGTCTGAAAATAATTGATACTGATAAAAACAGCGAGAATGGCGATGATCAGCACTAAAAAACG
>CAZVWW010000079.1:0-10670 GCA_964631265.1 uncultured Thermotogaceae bacterium | reverse complement strand
ATGATTATAACAGGTATGCCCGCAATTGTTGATGCTGCCATCATCCTCGGCCAGTTCGACTGATTCAACTATTGTACTATTACCAGAGTCCCCTGGACCCTCCTATTTTCCTTAGAATTTGTCATGACCATTGATACATATTAACTATTGTATCAGAATCGATAAACGAGACTCAGCCCGACAGTGCCGGAGACCTTAAAGCCGGAGGTTAATTGAACAAGCGGTCCTGCTTGAAAGATCAATCTCAGCCGGTTGCGATTGTCCAAGAAGATAGGAATAAAAAAGCCGCCTAACCCTCTCAAAGCAAAGGCATTGTAAGTATCGCCTCCAAAGATACCTGAGATTCGGTTTTGAAATCCCAGACCGAGAAAAAGCGGGTAGCTCTTGCGGTTTATGATCACCAGATCACGGTTGACGAACCAGACATCACCGGCCAGAGTCGCCCCCTGAAGGCCGAAGAGAAAGCTGTAGGCGAGATCAGCATTGAGGAATGTGTTGGATTTAAGGTCGTATTGGAATTTCAAGCCGGTTGGATCGCCGACGATTCCACCTGCGCTAAAATTTGCATACGAAATAGTAATTGCAATAATCATTAACATGATACACACTATAAAGCTTTTTTTCATGATATTCCCCCTCATTTATGGTTTAATCGATTATATCAGATATTACAATGTGGTATACTAACACAGAAAAAAATGGTGGTGATAAAATGAGCAAGACTTTGCATTCCAGTTATGGTTCAAAAGTAGCCGTCACGATCAGAGGAGACATTTCCTACAGTAATGTATCACAGATGTTTTCCTCTAATCTTTTCAAATGGCTGCTGAAACAGTTTATCGATAAATTGCAACGAAAAAACTCTCCCATGTTGAAGGCACTAAAGCCCTTCAAGAACGAAGAGACTTATGATACGAAAAAGATTATCAATACCCTTTACTGGCTGAATCTCAACAGTATTAACGATCTCTTTGAAGACGGAACAATCGAGATTAATGAAGACGAGAGAGAAGAATACACCTATCAGTTCAAAGAATTTGTAGAGAGTCTTTACAATTACTGGCGAAGCATTCAGAGATTCATGGTCCGGCAGGAGTTTTACAGCAGTGTTGAACAGAGAAGAAGGGCAAAGGGCTATTCCCTGGCAAGGACTAATGATGATCTCAAGAAACTCGTCCTGGACACCTACAGGAATATCCTCGTTAATATTGAACACACCCCGCCCAAGATATACCGGCAGCTCCCGAGCGGCGCACAAGCCGCATTTCTCGTTGATTCATTTGATATTCCGAGAGATCTGAGAGTCTGCAACGATTCTTTGTACGCTGTTCCAACTGTCTGGGAGGCCATATTCGAACCGCCCGTTATCTTCTATACCCGTAGAAACAAGCGAAAAGGTGTCTTCCCGGTTAAAGAGAAGAGCTTCCTTCAGAGCTTCTATCTCGATCCGGCCGAATGGTTTGTCTTTCCCATTATGGTGGGTGAGCTGATTGAGATGGTCTATGTCAATAAAGAATACCTGGCCCTGGCTGCCGGCCTTGCGAATTTATTTGAACTGGCATCGCCCGAGGTTTTCACCAAAAGAAAACCAGACGGTTATGTCATCTTCGGTCTCGACACGGCCCTCTTCGATGAGGATGAGATGCGTGGCGTGGTTGCAAAGGACAAAGGCGACTATTTCGGCTTATTGCCAAAGACAGCCGAGATCGATTATTTTGGCTATATGAAAAAGATGGTCTTAACGGTTCACAACCTCGTTCAGATTGATAGAGATTCAATGCCCGTTCACGGGGCACTGGCAAGGATTGAAATGAGAAACGGTTCAACTTCCAATATCATGCTGATCGGAGACAGCGGAGCCGGCAAGTCAGAGACGCTGGAGGCCATCAACAAGCTGCCGGAAACAGCCACGTCAAGCATCGAGATGCTCATCGATGATATGGGATCGCTCCATCTTGACAACGACGGTTCCATATATGCCCAGGGCACAGAGATAGGGGCCTTCGTTCGTCTCGACGACCTTCAGCCCGGCTATGCCTACTCCGCCATGGACAGAAGCATCTTCATGAACCCGAATATCATGAACGCCCGGGTCATCGTACCGCTTATGCCGCATGCCGATATCATCAAACGAATACCCGTTGATTACCTCTTCTATGTCAATAACTACACGGAAGTGAACGACGATAGCGAGATCCTGGAATTCTTCACCGATCTGGACTCAGCTTACCGTGTTTTTGAAGAGGGAAAAAGAATGGCAAAGGGCACTACCGGTGAAAAAGGCCTGACAACCAGCTACTTTGCCAACCCCTTCGGAGCTGTTCAAAGACGGGAGGAGCATGAAGAGATAGCGAAAAAATTCTTCAACGCGATGTATCAGAACGATGTTAAGATTGGGATGTTGAAAACGCGGCTCGGTTTAAATGGATTCGAGCAAGAAGGGCCCCTGGCAGCTGCGAGAATCTTGATCGACATGCTGGAGAAAAATAGCTAAAGGATAACGAACGGGTCTGAAATGCCAGACCCGTTTTCGTTTTTTTCTGCTTACTCAACGACCCTTTCGAACGTGCCGCATCCTTCCGCCTCAACAAAATCGATTGAGAAACCGGTTGCCTGGGCATTTTCTCCGAGAGAGAAGGTTGCCTGACCAAAATCATCCATGTATAGTTGATCCAGATCCATCCTGAAAGTATCACGGAACAAATGCTGGAATTTGATCTTGAGGTTACCGGGACCCATGGTCATGATCAGTTCCCCATCAACCGCTTCAATCTCCACTGTTCCATAGACTCTGTTCTCATATTTACCGGTATAGGCCGCGTTGTCAAGCATTTGTTCACTCTGGTTATTCTTCCCATCGTTTAGATCCGGTTTTCGTTCGAGAAGTGTCTCGACTTCCTTCATGGCCTTTTTCTCAAACGCTCTGTCGAGATAGATGTCAAAGAAATCTCTTGCGAGATTGTCCGGCATATTGGTATCCCCAACATTTGATAAAATGACGATGCCGATATCGTACTCGGGCAGAAAGGCAATCATTGTCTTACAGCCCATGGTGCTGCCGTTATGCCATATTGTCACCAAATCGTTTCGATCCTCAAAGACCCATCCCTGACAATAGGCCACCAGGTCTCCAGGTTTTTCGGAATGGATAAAGGTTGCAGGCTGATAAACATATTTGAGAGACTCCTCTTTGACGATTGTCTCACCTTTGAAATGACCGGCATTGATGTGAAAGGTCAGCCAATTGACCATATCGTTGATGCTTGAATTGATGCCACCGGCGGGCAGGTAGGTATAGCTCCATCTGAATGTGTTATCGTGTTCATCATACGGTTTGAAGATAATGTTATTCTTCTTTTCACGGTTGACAAGTTCAAATTTGTGGGTGATAACATGATTATCACTGTTGATGAACGCTTCATATGTGGCCGTTGTATCCGTCATTTCCATGGGCTTGAATATCCTTTCTTTGAGCAATTCTTCCTGCTCCTTGCCCGTCAGATTTTCAAGGACTTTTTCAGCTACAAGGAAGAGGTTGTTGACATATGAAAAATCTGAACGAAAGCTGTAAACCGGTTCAATCTCCGCAAGCTTTTCAATCATATACTCTTGACTGAAGCCTGCCAAAGAGAGATAATCAGCCGCATAAGCTGCCATCCCGCTGTGCTGGGATGTCAGGTCCCGCATTTCCATATTCTTCGATACCCAGGGCTCATACATTGCAAAGGGTCTATAATGCGCTCGGACTTTATCATGCCAGTCTATCTTATTTTCTGACTCAAGCATCGCGATAAGAGAGGTTGTAAAGGCCTTTGATGTCGACCCAATCTGAAAGATGGTGTCTTCGTTCACTTTTTTAACCTTGTCGGTAGAAAGATAGCCCGAACATTTTTTTAACAGAACTTCATCCTCCTTTAAAACAGCGAAAGCCATTCCGGGAACTCCCCATTTATTCTGGACATCAACCGCATATTCGGAGAATAGTTCCAGTTTCTCCTCCAGTGTTTTATCTTGAGCAACGGCAACCTGTAAGACCATAAACGTCACCAAAACGGCTAAAATGAATACTCTTTTCATAAAAGTCCCTCCCCTTTTCTTTACAGAATTAAGAAAAGCCGAAAGGTCGATAGACCTTCCGGCTTTTTTGATTCAGTGTTTGGCGTTGCTACTCATCTTCGATCAGTTTGAGGACTTCTTCATTATCCGGATCGAGTTCCAAAATCTTCTCTGAAAGTTCCTCGTTCTTTTCCGTATCGCCTGTAACCTTGTTAATTCTTATCATATACATATACGCGACGACTCTGTCTCTTTTGTCGGCTTCTGTCTTTTCACCGATTTCTTTCAAACCGGGATAGGCCTGCATCAACTGCTGGATGATGGCATCTCCGTACTGTGTCATAAACTGCTCGTTCTGCGCCAGCTTCAAGGCCTCTGAGATGAAGGTGTCGTAGAATCTCAACGCCATTCTTGTGTCATCCGGTCTTAAGCTGTGGTAGCGGCTCAAAGGTGAAAAGCCTCTTTCAGAGTCCTCTGCCATTCTTTTGAGGTTTTCAACTCTCTTATCCGAAAGCTTGCTCATCTGCGTCTCATTCATGATGCCCTGTTGCTGTTGAGCTGCATTCAGCATGCTCTGTACAGCAACCTCAAAGAAAGCGCCCTTCTCAAATGAATCCGCCTTATAATCTATCAGAAAATCCACCATCTTGCTGAAGGACTGAGTCTGAAGACCTTCTGTGTAAAGTTTTCCAAACTTGTGAATCGACTGCAGATAACCCTGATAATCGAACTCGATGTTGTTGTCCGACTTGTATTCTTTGATCCAGCTGTTAAGCAACTTCTGTTGCGTCTGATTCTTGAACTGCTCGTACTCCTCTGTCATATTCTTGAAGCTCTCATAATCCGTTATGTCTTTTCTGTCCTCCGGAAGAATCAGATGATAACCGAACTGTGTCTTGACAGGGCCAATTACCTTGCCGAGTTCTGCTGAAAATGCTGCAGCTTCAAATTCCGGGACCATCTCTCCTCTTCCGAACCAGTCAAGATTCCCGCCGTTTTTACCGGTGGGACCTTCGGAATATTCCTTTGCAGCCTCTTCAAAGGTCATTTCTCCCGACTGTATCTCCTTTTTAATCTCTTCGGCCTTCTCCTGCTCACTCACAAGGATATGTCTCGCTTTAACTGATTCATACTCTGCCACCAACTGTGACTCATTCTTGAGAAACTGCTCCTTTAGGACTTCCTCATTCACTGGAGCAACTTTTTCAATAACCTTCTGTCTTCTCATCTCATCCTGCTTGACAGCCTTGACAAACTCATAGAATGTTTCAACAGAACCGTAATTCTGCTGGACCTGTTTCTTGTATTCCTCATTGGCTGTTACTTCCGAGACAATACTGTTTGTCTCTTCTTCCAATTTTAGCGGATCAACCGTTATATTTTCTTTAACGGCATACATATCGAGCATCTCACTCTCAGCCTTCATCGTTGCGATGTCATATTTAACAAAGACACCGTCAAAAACGGGATCGTAATTCTGCTGCTGCTGGGCATACATCTGCTCAACCTGTTGATATTCATTCTCGACATCCCGCATCTGAACACCGTAACCGGTCTCTTCTCCATCTTCGTTTATAACAACTGCCATGGGATAATCCTGATCCTGGGGAACACCCGGTGTTGCGGGCTCTTCAAGTGCCTCTTCGGAAAGATTTCCAAGTTCAGTCTCCGGAACGCTTCCGACTTCCTCCTCAGAATCCGGCAACCCCGTGGTTGTTAGTGGTTCATTCTCGGCAAGTCCGACTGTGACAACTAATGCTAAAACAATAAGCAATGAAAGTAGCTTTCTCAAAACAATTCCCTCCTCGAAATTTTAAAAAAAATCAAATACCCGTCTTTCTTAGATATCTATCGATGATTCTTGTTCCTAATGTTAATGCATAATCGTATAAGCCAATTACCATTTGTATGACGCAAAAGATTCCGATTATCTGCCACAATGCCAACTGCTCAATCCCGGGTAGAATATCTTCCAGTAACAAGTTCGCGAAACCATAAAGAGTTAGGAGTAATCCATCCATCAGCAGTACCCGTGTTATGAACGCAAGACTTTCCTTTCTGAAGACAACCCATTTTCTAATGATAACATATCCACCATAAATGGTAATGAATAGAACTCCAATGCTCTTCAACGGTAAGAGGATCAGCGACAAAACAGATACAACGCCATAGACCATGATACCCCTTTTCAGACCGTTTCTCTCAACATATAAATTGAGCAGAAAGGCTGAAACAGCCGATAGGGAAAGATTATTAACCGGAACAATTCCGGCCAGAAAAAGAATAACCAGTATAAGCGCCGATATAATCCCCGATTCAGCAATGACCTTATTTCTCATAAGATCAGGCATGAATCTCCAAGAGAAAAGAATCTGTACTGCTTCTCCACCGCCCGGGCATATGATGCCAGGACAAACTCCCTTCCCGCAAATGCTGAGAGCAGTAACAGCAGGGTTGATTTCGGGAGATGAAAGTTGGTAATCATGGTATCCACAAGCTTAAAGCGATAAGGCGGATAGATATAGATATCCGTTTCCCCTGAATAATGACCCTCTTGATCAGGCGTCATGTTCGCTATCGTCTCAAGGACTCTGACACTTGTCGTCCCGACGGCGATAATCCTTCTTTTTTCTCTTTTTGCCTTGAAGATCTTTTCAGCCTCCCCCGACCTCAGAAAAAAACGCTCGCTGTGCATCGTGTGTTCTTCAACATCCTCTGCCTCAACCGGTCTGAAGGTTCCCAATCCCACATGCAAAGTGGCAGTCGCAAACCCTACCCCCATTTCTTCAATTGTCTGCATCAAATCAGGTGTAAAGTGGAGTCCGGCTGTTGGGGCTGCAACGGCACCCTCCTCTTTTGCATAAACGGTTTGATAACGCTCATCCTCTTCGAGCTCTCTGTTGATATAGGGCGGCAGGGGAACGTTCCCGGTCTCTTTTAAAAGACCGTCCACCGTCTGTCCCTTTTTAACAGCATTGAACTTGACGATCACCTTTCCCCCGTCACATTTTTCCAAACACTCGGTCTTTAAGACCGTTTCCCCGTCTTTTTTAATGTCTATAACAGTCCCGGCCTTTATTCTTTTTCCGGGTTTGGCAAGTGCCACCCAGGTATCCTCCAAATCGTTATGCCGCTTCAACAGAAAGATCTCTATATTAGCTCCTGTCTCTTTTTGACCAAACAACCTGGCCCGGATAACCCGTGTGTTGTTTAACACAAGGAGATCGCCGGGGATGAGGTATTCCGGAAGATGGTAAAAACGCCTGTGTTCAAGCGTTTTCGACTTTCGATTCATCACCATCAATCTCGAATGGTCTCTCGGCTCAACCGCCTCCTGGGCGATGAGGGATTTGGGCAGCTCATAATCGAATAGTTCTATTTTCAAATTATCCCCTTTTTCCTTCCCGTTACTCCATCATCGAATAAACAAGGGCGATAGCCCCGATCCCTGCTCCTGCAACCCCTATTCCAATGGCATACCAGAGTTGCTTCTTCACACCGGCAACTTCCTTTTTCATTCTGTCATTTTCGATCTTAAGATAATCGTTATCCTGGGCCAGTTTGTTTAAAGCATCTCCCATTCCCTCAAGATTAGAGATCCGTGAGTTGAAATTCCCGAGGGTTCTTTCAATCTCCGGGATTTTGGCGGCATTGTTTAAAGCAGGAGCCGCATCGTTCATCTGTTTTCTGAAGCTTTCAACCTCCTGTTGAAGTACCTCGAGATTGGAGATTCTTTTTTCCAGCGCATCCACATTGGACATTATCTCGCTGTCAGAGGCATGGAGTTTTACGTCTTCGGATTCCATCTCTTTCATCCATTGGTCCAGGTCCTTGTAGATCCTGAGATACTCGACCAGCCGCGTCACATTTGCCTCATTTGCCGAGAGTCTCGATTCCTGTTCCTCAACCTGTGCGTATAAATCTTCCAGTTCTCTTTCCACCGCTGTGAGAAAATCACTGTATCCGCTTATGAAACTGGTTTTATCTTCGAGATTCTGAATCTCAACCAATACTTCATCTTTGAGTTCCAGCAACCTCTGCTCCATTGCATCCAGTTCCTCTCTGCTGAGTGAAACTTCAAGTATACTGAGTCTGTTACGCAATTTCTTCAAAGACCCTTTGTTGCTTTCGACATCCTGCTCTAAACGCATCACTCTGTTGGATATGCCGGAAAACTCTTTAAACACCTTGCTTCCCATGATATTCTCGCGTAATTCATACAGAGAAGTCGCAAGTTCATATCGGTTCACGCTGTTCGTTCCGTGGAAATAACCGCGATTATCGACGTTCATTATTCCCAGTTCAATGATAGAAACAACTTCCTTATAAACATCAAGTTGCTCAGACACATCCGGTGGAGCAGCCATGAAGGTCACTGTTAAAAAAACACAAAAGAACAAACAGACCACATTCCTCATAAATGTCCCCCTTTAAAAGACAAAATTAATTGTCCTTTCTTTTTCACCACTGAGTGTAATAACCTTTTCCTGAGTCTTGCCGTCCTTATTCTGACAGGTAATATTGTATACCCCCTGTTTTAAACGCAGCACAACAGGTGTTACGCCGCTCTTCTTTCCGTCAAGATAAATCTCAAGTTCGTTCGGAAATGAGTAGATGTTTAGTACGGTTCTGGACGGTATCTCTCTGTATATTGAATAAGTATCCCCTTCTGAAAACGTTCTCTTTTCAGTCCATTCTGCCCCGTCTTTCCATTCAAGCCTCAGTGTGCCGGTTCCGGGTCTTACTTTAATCCCTCTCAAAGGCGTTTTTCCGATCCGCGTCCCCATCCAGTAAACTGCTGCGCCAGCCGGTTTACTGGTTAGAAAGATTTCGGATTCTCCTTCAAGATTGATACTGTACTCATAGATAACGCCGGGCAATAGCTTGTACATCCGCCTTCTAACCGGATAACCACCACGCACAATATCAAACGTTTGAAGACCGTATATGGTGTTGATAATGGCCGGAGAATCGTATTCCATTCCTTTATGCACGACAAAAGATTGTCCGGTGGGGATCACGTCAAAACAAACGGTTGTTTCACGGTTCAGATCAACAGCTGTTTTTCCGGGAGCTACAACATTGATTCGTGTCTTCCATTCTTTTTCTCCGCTGCTGAGATGAACAATATGCTCTCCGTGCTCGATCAACTTCTTGAAGGGGGTCAATCCCAGTTCTCTGCCATCCAGGACAACAACAGCAGCCGGTGTTGATTCAAATGTCCATTCATATTCTTTCAGGCTGAGCGTTTCAGAAACCCTGTTTTCGCCAGGCTCCAGAAAGATTTCTTTCTCTTTCGAGACATACCCCGGATGACCGAAAACAAGTTGGTGTTTGCCGGTTTCAAGCTCTTTGAAAGAAACCGGTGTTGGCGATTTCTTTAAACCGTCAAGTATGACGGTTGTCTCAGCTGGAGAGGCTTCAACGGTCAGATGGGCGTAGGGGGTCAGCACCTGGTTAACCTTCGTGGTCTCTCTGTTTTTAACAGTGATATTCCGTGTCTCCGAGTAATACCACTTCTTATGGAAGGTGATAATGTGTTCCCCCGGTTCGAGATAGGTTTCCAGCGGGGTCTCACCAACGACTTGTCCGTCAACACTAACCTGCGCTTTAGACGGATCCGATACAATCTCTGTCTTGCCATCCCTGTTAAGCGTAACGTCAAGCGCTTTTTTCGAATATTGTTTAATATCGACATAGAAGGCTCTTGGAATAAACCCTTCTTTTTCCACATAGACATAATGCTTACCGACCGGCAGTTCTTTTTCGAAAAAGCCTTCGGATTTAAAACGCTCATCAACCGTTATTTGTGAATCGTCAGGAAATGCTGATACTTTTAATACACCGGAGGGTACAAGTTTCAAAACAACCGATGTGGCCTCCTCTATGAGGACAGTCTTTTCCACACGGTTATACCCCGGTTTTTCCGCACCGAAGATGTATTCTCCTTTGTTTAAAAAAAGCATCTCGGACAGCATGCCCGTTCTGTTCGTTATACCGAAGAGCGTGTTGTCGATATAAACGGATGTGTTGCCCGGGATCGTTTTGATCTTGATTGGCACACAAAAGAGCGATAGACTAAGGAGCAAAAAAAATGACAGCATTAAAAGACGTTTCATCGGATTATCATCCCTTATTTATACTCGACAACGGGAAATGGTATCTGCCCCACTCTTTCCCATCTCAAGACATTCCCGTCCCGGCTGGTGGGCTCAGGTGTAATGGATAGAATCTCAGCATCTCCCGGCAGGACAAAAATCAGACTGGAATTGGAATCTTCTTTTAATTCCAATCTGTTCTCACCAAAACCGGTTACCCATCTGTCCCCTTTCTGTTCGACCAGTCCGCTGACGACCGCTGTTTCTTCAATCTTTAAAAGACCTTCATCCATATAGGCCTTGGAATTATAATCAATCAGCTCCAGAGGTTTGTCGGACTGTTCCTCGAGTTTTTTCAGCACCTCTTCATAATTTTTTGTCTTTTCCTCAAGTGATACATCCTGAAAGTATGAGAGTGATTCCTGCAGGTCATTCTGATCCTCATAAGAAAAACTCACATCATTCTCCATTTTTGTCTCATTGTTTCTTCCAAAAGTATAAACGGCTTTGAAGGCT
>CAZVWW010000078.1:0-10766 GCA_964631265.1 uncultured Thermotogaceae bacterium | reverse complement strand
GGGGTGCGCAGTTCGTGATTGATATTCGAGATCAGCTCGGATTTCATCCGGCTGGCTTCTTGTGCCTCGTCCTTTGCCCGGACGAGGAGCTCCTCAAACTCCTTCTGCTGGGTAACGTCCCGGAGGCTCCCGGCGAGGACCCGGGGATTTCCATCAGCGTCATATTCGAGGACATCGCCCGTTTCATGGATCCATATCATCCTGGACCCGGGCTTTTTAAACCGGTAGGTCACATCGTATTCGGGGATGTTCCCCTTGAGATATTCCTGCATATCCTCGTAAAGTCTGTTGATATCATCTTGTGCGACGAGATTTCTCCATCTGTACCGGCCCGGTGGATTTGACGGGTCACAGCCGAGGATCTTCTGCGCCATGTGATCGTATTCGGCCCTGTTTTCCTGCATATACCACTTCCATATGCCGACCCGGGCATTTTTCAAAACGTATGCCAGAGTTTTTTGGGTCTCGTTGAGCTCTTCTGATTTTTTCATGATCCGGTCGATGTCGAGATGAACGCCGAGTAATTTCACTGGGGAACCGCTCTCGTCAAATTCAACAGCCTTTCCCTTGTCGAGGATCCATTTGTAACTCCCGTCCTTTTTCTTCAATCTGTATTCGATCTGTAGTGAACGGCCCTTTTTCTCCAGAAATGCTTTGTAGGCCTTGTTGTATCTTTCGATATCCTCAGGATGGATCAGGTAATGCCAAATATTATCGACGTTTTCCAGGTCTTCCCGCTCGTAGCCGAGGATCTGAAAATAGCGGTCATCGTAGTTCACGGAATCATCTCTGAGATCCCATTCCCATATACCTTCTTTTGCTGCCTCAAGCGCCATGTCCAATTTATTTTTCATATTGAGCAAGGCGTTCTGGTGAGTGTGCAGATTCTTTTCATTCCGGCTCAGTATCTCTTTGTGAACCTTCATCTCCTCTGTAATATCACTGAGGATGATGACAATACCGAGGATTTGCCCGTCTTTTTTCAGATAATGCCATTTCACTTCACAGTCTAAAAACGAGACGTCCTTAGTCCTGTATAGTGAGTGAATGATGCCCGGCTTTGCGCTGCCCTCGTTTATTGAAGAAAAAAACGCTTCAACTTTTTTTCTGTGCCCGGGGTCTTCACAGAGGTCAAAAACGCACTTTCCGGCTGCATCAGCTGCTTCCTTAAAGCGTTCCACGTAGGCCTCATTTAAATACACAATAACCCCGTTGAGATCAATGATCTCCATCGGAAAGCGAATCATTTCGAGGGACTGAAAGAATGTCTTATCCAATTTTTGAAGAAGCGGGTTGTTCTGATCAATAAACAAACCAAAAAACTCCTGATGTGAAAGATTCAAAGCTTATTGTATTTTAGCATAAATCAAGCCGGTTTTTCTGTTGGTTCGGTTTTCAGAATTGTCCGAAATATTGTATACTATACTTGAAAAGGGAACAAAATCAACGGTTTAACGGGGGAGGTAGTAAAATGGATTTTTCAAACAGGATTAGAGAGATGCAGTCCTCACCGATCAGGAGACTCATTCCTTATTCGGAGGAGGCAAAAGAGAAGGGTGTGGAGGTACTCCATCTGAATATCGGCCAACCGGACATTGAAACACCAAAGGCGTTTTTCAAATCGATAGAAAAACGGGCGGGGAAGGTCATCCCTTATTCACATTCAGCCGGGATCAAGGAGCTGAGACAGGCCTTCTCGAAGTATTACAAAAGATGGGGGTTTGAGGTAAGCCCTGAGGAGATGCTGATTACAAACGGCGGAAGCGAGGCCATTATCTTCTCACTCGGAACGGTTGCGGATCCCGGGGATGAAGTTGTTGTGCTCGAGCCTTTTTATGCGAATTATCGAAGTTTTGCGGGGATGTTGAACCTTCAACTCCTTCCGGTCACGACCGATCCGGAAGCGGGTTATAAGGTACCGGATTTATCTGAATACGATGACAAGATGACCGCCAAAACCAAGGCTATTGTCTTTTCCAATCCCTGTAATCCGACGGGAGCCGTTTATCCGAAAGAGGATATTAAGCGCATCCTCGAATTTGCCAAAAAACATGATCTTTACGTCATAATAGATGAGGTCTACCGCGAATTTGTCTTCGACGGGTTGGAGCCGTTCAGCGGAATGGAATTTACCGATTATCACGACCGGCTGATTATGGTTGACAGTGTTTCAAAACGTTTCAGTGCATGCGGGGCAAGAGTTGGCGTTATGGCCACCAAGAACAAGGATATCCTTGAGCAGGCCATGAAGATGGCTCAGGCAAGGCTTTCTCCGCCCACTGTCTCACAGCTTGGGACGATAGGGTTTTTGGAGATGGACCCCAATTATCTGATAGAAGTCCGGGAAGAGTATCAGAAGAGGCGGGATATCGTCTATGAAGAGCTTTCAAAGGTAGAGGGGCTCTATTTCAAGAAACCAAAAGGGGCTTTCTATGTCTCTGTCAAACTGCCCGTTGACAACAGCGAGAAGTTTGTCAAATGGATGCTTCAGGAATTTTCCGTCAACAATACAACGACTATGGTTGCCCCTCTCGACGGGTTCTACGCAACACCCGGCCGGGGTCTTCAGGAAATCAGGATAGCCTATGTCCTTGAGGAAGAAAAACTGAAACAGGCATGCGAGATTCTGAGGAAGGGCCTTGAGGAATACAGGAGAAAAGCTGCCTAAATCTCTCTGGAGGTAAAAACGTGGTACAGAAGACGCTTGATCCCAGGAAGTTTAAGATACCAATAGACCGAATACGGGCCGGGTATTATTCCGATAAATATTTTACAAGATTTGTTGAAGTCCTGAAAAAGACCGGGAAGGAGACGGATGTTGTCTACCAGTTTTTCCCCCGTAAAAGGGCTTGTATAGTCGGACTTAACGAGGCCCTTGCGATTCTCCGGACATGTGCCGGTTATTACAGTGATCTGGAAAAATCAAAAGACCTCTTCTCCAAAATGCTGGAGGTTGAATACGATATTCAGTCCTCCGCTTATGATTTGGAGAGAAGCAGGATGGAAGAGGCGTTCAAAAGAAAATGGGACATCAGGGAACAGTTGAACAATCTCTGGGTTGACAAATGGGACGAGGTCGAGGTCAAGGCGCTAAAAGACGGGGATATGGCGGACAAGGATGAAATTGTACTGAGGATAGAGGGCAACCCCCAGTATTACGGCTATCTGGAGACGGTTTTGCTTGGGGTCATCGCCAGGGCATCCAGCACGGCCACCGCTGTGAAAAAGGTCGTATCAGCTGCAAGGGGCAAGCCGATCCTCTTTTTCAGTGCCCGGTTTGACCATCACTGGGTTCAGGCAACCGATGGCTATGCTGCATTCAAAGCGGGAGCCTTCGGAGTTTCAACCGATGCCAACGCGGATTACTGGGGGGCAGAGAGTCTTGGCACCATTCCGCATTCGCTGATTGCGGCGATGGAGGGTGATACAGTCAAAGCCGCCTATGAATTTGACCGGTATATCTCACCGGATGTTAACCGAATCGTGCTTGTCGATTGGGAAAACGATGTGATTAAGACAACAAAGGATGTCCTTTATGATATGTACGAGCGAAAAACAGGAGCCCCGTTTCAAGAGGGTGTTTCAAGCGTAAGTGAGCTTATCGGAAAGGGTCGTGGAAAGATATGGGGTGTCCGCTTTGACACTTCCGGTTCTTTACGTGACCGTTCAGTGGTCCCGGTCGATTCAAGCTCGCTCGGGGTCTGCCCTGAGTTGGTATGGCGGGCGCGGGATGAGTTTGACAGGATTGGCGGACAGGATTTGAAGATCATTGTCTCCGGCGGGTTTAACGCGGAGCGGATCAATCTCTTTGAAAAGCTGGAAGCGCCTGCTGATGTTTACGGGGTGGGGTCGTCGCTGCTCAAGCAGAAGATAGATTTCACGGCCGATATTGTCAAGGTGAACGGGAAGCCGTGTGCGAAGTATGGGCGAAGTATTGGGGATTATTCACGTCTTGAAACGGTGGAGATGTTATGATAAGGACATGAGTCGGGTAAGATCGGAAGCATATGGACATGAGCCAGGGGACTCATGACGGGATTATGGTGACAGGCCGGGGACCTGTCACCAGGTGAAAGGGCCGTTTAGAGAAACGGGGGCTCGGCAGCCAGGGGACTCATGACGGGATTATGGTGACAGGCCGGGGGACCTGTCACCAGGTGAAAGGGTCGTTTCGAGAAATGGGGGACCGGGAACCGGGGCACTCATGACGGGATTATGGTGAAAGGACTTGTCGCCGGATGAGAGGGTCGTTTCGAGAAGTGGGCGACCGGCAGCCGGGTAAGGGATATGCAGCCGGAGAAGTAATGTGATAATATCAATTTAACGAATCGAATAAATGAAGTGGAGGTTTTAAAATGGAAAAGAAGGGGACGAAACTGGTTAAAACAGGGTTTGCGGACATGTTTAAAAACGGTGTGATCATGGATGTCACGACGGCCCGGGAGGCAAAAGTTGCGGAAGAGGCGGGAGCTGTTGCTGTTATGGCACTGGATAAGGTGCCCTCGGATATCCGGAAGGCCGGCGGGGTTGCGAGAATGGCGAAAATCCCCGTGATTAAGGAGATACTCAAGACAGTCAGTATTCCCGTTATGGCGAAATGCCGGATCGGACACCTTGCAGAGGCGAGGATACTCGAGAGCCTTGGGGTGGACTTTATCGATGAGTCAGAGGTCCTGACGCCGGCGGACAATAAATATCACGTTAACAAATATGATTATACGGTGCCTTTTGTATGCGGATGCAGAAATATCGGCGAGGCGCTGAGACGGATCAGCGAAGGGGCCGCCATGATCAGGACAAAGGGAGAGGCCGGAACCGGCAATATCGTTGAAGCCGTTAAACATGCCCGGTCGGTCATGGATGATACCAGACGACTGACGAATATGCCCGATGATGAACTGGTGAGCTTTGCCAAGGAAACCGGCGCACCGGTTGAGCTGGTAAGAAAGGTCAAAGAGCTGGGAAGGTTGCCCGTTGTGAATTTTGCGGCCGGCGGTGTGGCGACACCGGCAGATGCGGCACTCATGATGATGCTCGGGATGGACGGTGTCTTTGTCGGCTCGGGAATCTTCAAATCGAAAGAACCCCCTAAGATGGCAAAGGCGATTGTGCAGGCTGTTCTGAACTGGGATGACCCCGAAACCCTCGCCCGGATCAGTGAGGATATCGGAGATGCCATGCCCGGCCAGAACGTTGACGATCTCGAGGACCGTTTTCAGGACAGAGGCTGGTAAAGTGGCGTACACTTTTCCAATTGAAAAACCGGTCGGGATCCTCTCCATGCAGGGGGCAATTGAGGAGCACGAAGCGATTTTCAAAAAGATGGGCGTACCAACCCTGCGTGTCAAGAGGGAAAAGCATCTGGAACAGGTCAGCGGGATAGTCTTTCCCGGCGGGGAAAGTACGGCGATGATTCGTCTCCTGAAACTGAGCGGGCTGATTGCGCCACTCAAATACTGGATATCGGAATGTTCCATGCCCGTTTTGGCAACCTGTGCCGGGATGATTCTCTTGTCTTCGGGGGTTGATAATTTTGAAAATCAGGAGACGCTGGATCTTTTAAATATCAGAGTCAAAAGGAATGCCTTCGGAAGGCAAATAGAATCGTTTGAAGAGCCGCTTACGATAAAGGGTTTTTCTGAAGCGTTTAGAGCGGTCTTTATAAGAGCACCGGTTGTGACACGAGTTGGAGACGATATCGGGATACTGGCAAGCCATGAGGACAAGATTGTCATGATCAACCGGGGCAATATACTGGCCGCTTCGTTTCACCCGGAGTTGACAAGTGATACCAGAATACACAAACTCTTTTTACAAAGGATTGAAAGATGGGTAGATTCGCAAAACTTCAGAGCGCAGTGCTCTTAGGTCTCAACGCAAGAACGGTCGTTGTTGAATCCTATGTGGACAAACAGTCGGTCAATCACAATATCGATGTTGTTGGACTGGGTGATACGGCAATAAAGGAAAGTATCAAGCGAATAAAGAGTGCGATAAAGAGCAACAGATTCCCCATGCCGAGAGGCAGGGTCGTCATAAACCTGGCGCCAGGGGATCTAAAAAAAGAAGGAACAGCCCTCGATTTGCCGATGGCTGTTTCTCTTTTGGCTTGTTCGGGGATCGTTGAAAAGACCATAGACGAGGAGCTTTTTTTCTTTGGGGAACTGTCCCTCGACGGAAAAATCAGAAAGATAAGAGGACTCCTGCCGACGCTCATTGCCTTACAGAAGGGGAACGGCGCATCCGGAAGTGACCGGAAGAAAGTCATCGTACCGGTGGAAAATGAGGAGGAGGCCTCTCTTGCCGAGGGCCTTGATCTGCTGGTGGCCTCGGATATCCGGGATGTGATAGGCTATCTCAACGGGGCTTCAAATCTATCCCGCCCAAGAAAAAAGATCGGCGATATCGCATACAGTACTGAACTGGATTTTTCTGAAATACACGGTCAGCAACAGGCCAAGAGAGCGATGGAGATAGCCGCCGCCGGGGGGCACAATGTGTTATTAAAAGGTCCCCCGGGATCGGGAAAGACGATGCTCGCGAGAAGAATCCCGACCATTCTCCCCCCGCTGACAAAAGACGAATTCCTCGAGACGGTTTCTTTGTACAGTATCAGTGATAAAATGGTTCAAGAGGGCCTTAAAAAGACCAGGCCGTTCAGGGCCCCTCATCACAGTGCATCGAGGGCCTCTATAACCGGAGGCGGTCAGAACGCCAAACCCGGGGAGGTCTCTCTGGCGCATAACGGGGTGCTCTTTATGGATGAGATCCCCGAGTTTTCACGCGATGTGCTTGAGGCCTTAAGACAACCGATGGAGGATGGTATCGTCAGTATCTCACGGGCACGGCTTTCCGTTGATTATCCGGCAGATTTCACCCTGGTGGCCGCTCAGAATCCCTGCCCCTGCGGAAATTACGGTGATCCGGAAAGAGAATGCACCTGTTCAATGCGCGATGTGATCAGGTATAATCGTAAGATATCGGGGCCCCTGCTCGACAGAATGGATATGATCGTCGAAGTTCCACGTATGAGCTATAAAGAGTACAGCGAAAATTCCGATGAAGAGTCATCAAGGAAGATTAGAGAGAGGTTGAAACCCGCCCTTGAGAGGCAGGAAGGACGTTTTAAAGAAAACACCTCGATGCGATTCGGAAAGAACAGCAGGATGAATCAGAAGATGGTCAAAGCGTACTGCAATCTCGATAAGAAATCCGAGGGGCTTTTGGAGCAGGCGGTCAAGCAGTTTAAGCTGACCGGACGAGGAATCAACAAGATTCTCAAGGTATCGAGGACAATTGCGGATATAGAAGGCAGCGACAAAATCGGCATTTCTCATTTGGCAGAAGCGGTACAGTATAGAGAGAAGACACAAGAGGAGTGATTTGATGGATGTAAAAGTAATAAACGCCATGTTAAAGAGCCTGGTCAAGGTATTTTCGGAATCAATCAACACCAAGGTGGAACTGGGTAAGCCGGAGATTGCAAAGGATCTGGCGCGTGGGTATGACCTTGTGACAGTTGTCGGATTCAACGGGAACCTTGAAGGGAACCTTGTGTATGGATTTACAAAAGAACTGAGTCTCGAGATCATCCAGAAGATGATGGGTATGCCGTATGACAAACTCGATGATCTGGCGATGAGTGCGATCGGGGAACTCGGGAATATGGTATCGGGGAATATTGCAATGAACCTGGAGCAGATCGGAAAACCCATCGATATCACACCCCCTTCCGTGATATTTGGTAAGGAGATACATGTGAATGTTGAGGGGGTCATTTTGAAGATACCGGCAGCCATCGCTGATTTCCACTTTGAAGTGAACATGGTCTTGCGTGAATGAGTGATAAAGAGAAAGAGAAAAAGCAATCGGATACTCTGCCGAATGAAATGAAGAAACTGAATATCATTCCGTTTTTTGGGTTTACAGTCTTTGCCAACACGGCGGTGGCAGGTTTGATCGGGTATTACATAGATAAATGGACGTTTGATAACAACATCATCCTGATCATCTCCCTGATCTTTGGTATGATATCCGGTCTTTATAACGGGATTAAAGAGCTGTTGAAGGAATCAAAAATATATGAGGAAAAAGAGCACAAAAAAGAGAAAAACGAAGAAGAGATACAGGATCGCGAGAAATAAAGGAACAAACAAAGATATTTTTAAGACCTTTGTGGTATTATATGTTTATGGTATCATATTGTTGAATGCGGGGGCAGCTGTTGCCGGATATGTATTAACAGGATGGAATTTTGTTTACGGGATTGGAATCGGTCTGGTTGCTTCGTTGTTTTATCTCTGGAACCTCTATGAGGAGAAGAAAAGGATCCTGGTATTAGTTGAAAACAACGGGTTTTACAGAGGATACAGGGGCTTTCTTGTCAGATATGCGACGATGGCGCTTTTTCTGGGTCTCAGTGCGTATATAGCTGTGGATTCGCTGATAGCAACGTTCTTGTCCCTGTTTATGATTCGATTGGTAATATATTACATCGCATACAAGACAAAGCATGAATGAGAGGGAGGGATTATATTGAGCCTTGGCAAAGGGGAGAAGGTCTTTGTAGGCATTTTACTGGCAGCAATCGTTGTGATCTGGTTATTTGCCCTTCCCAATATCGGTGGAATGGATCAGCTCAGTAATATGGGTATCGGTACGCAGTGGATATACACGATGGGAGAGGAACAAGGCTTCTTCACAAGGATCAACTTGTTGACGGTGATTATGGGTGGCGTTATCGTGATTGGAACGATCATATTCGCCGGGGTTGTCGGCCGGAAATTCAAAATGATACCCGACAAACGGCAATCGGCCGTTGAGCTCCTGCTTGATTTCATGTACAAGACGGTTGAAGACGCGATAACGAGAAAAGAACTGGTTCGCCCGGTCTTTATCATATCGACCACTCTTTTTATATTCATTTCAATTTCCAACATCATCAGCGGGATACCCGGTCTGAACGTCAGTGTTATCAACGGAGAACCGCAATTTTCGCTGTTTCTCAATACATGGTACACACCGACATCCGATCTGAACACAAACGCAACTTATGCCTTGATGACACTGGTCTTAAGCCATGGGTTTGCCATAAAAGTAAAAGGCTTTAAGGAGTGGTTCAAGTCCTTTTTCGAACCCAATCCGCTCATGCTCCCGATGAATCTTGTCGGAGAGATCTCGAAGCCCATTTCACATTCGTTAAGGCTTTTCGGAAACATCTACGGAGGAGGCATACTGGTTTTGATTCTCAGTTACATGGCCAAGTATCTGATCCTTCCCGTTGCGCTCTGGGGCTTTTTCGGAATGTTTATCGGATTGATTCAGGCGATGGTGTTTGCGATGTTGACCGTTGCCTATATTGCAGGACAGGTTGAATAAACCAATAATAATATATTCAGAAAAAATCTTAAGGAGGTAGAGTTAAATGGAAGAAGCCATTGTAGAAGCAGCAAAATACGTCGGAGCAGGATTGTGCATGGGAATTGGAGCCATCGGTCCGGCCATTGGTGAAGGTAATGTTGGAGCGCATGCGATGGATGCCATGGCAAGACAGCCGGAAATGTCCGGGAGTCTTGTAACCAGGATGCTTCTGGGGATGGCCGTATCCGAATCAACAGGGCTATATTCTCTTTTAATAGCATTTATAATCCTCTTTGCCGGATAAATGATTGACAACTCCTTAAAAGAAGGAGGTGTAATAAGTGGAGTTGCTGGAATTTAATCTAACCTCGATCGTTATGCTTTTGCAGTTTATTCTGTTGGCCTTTGTTCTTTATAAATTGCTCTATAAGCCCTATTTGAATATGACGGCCAAACGACAGAATCAGATAAAAGAAGAGCTGGAAAAGGCTGACGAGATCAAAGCTCAGGCGCATGAAATGAGGGAAAAGGCGAACAAAGAACTTGAAGAGGCAAAACAGCAATCTGAAAAAATAATTGAAAACGCACACAAATCCGCTGACAGATATTCACGGGAGGAAAAGGAAAAGGCAAAGGATCAGGCTGAAAGAATGATCAGTTCGGCTTCTGAAGAGATTGACAATATGAAAAAAGAAGCGAGAGAGGGGCTCAAAAGAGAGACGGTTAACCTGGCGGTGTTGATGGCTTCCAAGATACTTGAAAAACAGCTGGATCAGCAGACACAGCGGGAATATCTTTCCGGAATGATAGAAGAAGCGGGAGAGGGTGACGAAAGTTGAGAAAATATCCCCCTGCGGTGGTGAGATCGTACGCCTCTGCTTTACTTGAAACGATCCCGGAGGAGAAAACAGGCGACATGATAGAGGTTTTAAAGGTGCTCGCCGCAGCCTTTGAGGATGAACAGTTCACCGATGCGATATTCAACCCGACGACAGGAGCAAACCAGAAAGCAGATTTGCTCAAGGCGGTTGTTGATATGGCGGACGGGGATTTTCCTCAGCTTAAAAGATTAATAGACATAGTGGTTGAAAAGGGCCGGGAGGCGATCATGTATGATCTCTCCAGAATATTTGAAAGTCTCGCTTATAACAAGGCTCGTATTTCCAAGGCGTATGTGTTGACTGCCGGGGAAATGGATAAAGATCAAAAGAATACATTAAAGAAGCTGCTTGAAAAGAAGCTGCATCGACCAGTGGAAATGGAAACAAATGTTGAAAAATCGCTCCTGGGGGGCGTAAGAGTCTTTGCGGATGATCAGGAACTTGATCTATCAGCTCAGGGACAACTGGAAAGGCTCTCAAAACAGATGATCTCAGAAGAGAGGTGACACGGTTGAGAATTTCACC